>NZ_LR134363.1:3000000-3220508 GCF_900637295.1 Actinomyces slackii
GATGTCCTGGGCACCGGCTGGTTCGGCGCGGTGGCCGCCCAGGCGGGCCCCGGCAAGACCATCGCGGTGGTCGGCGACGGCGCCGTGGGGCTGTCGGCCGTCCTGGCCGCCAAGGCGCTGGGCGCCGAGCAGGTCATCGCCTTCTCCCGGCACGAGGACCGAGCGGCCCTGGCCCGCGAGTTCGGGGCCGACGTCGTCATCGCCGAGCGCGGCGAGGAGGGCGCCGCCACAGTGCGCGAGCTCACCGGCGGATACGGCGCCCACGGCGTGGTCGAGGCCGTGGGCAATCAGGTCTCCATGGAGCAGGCCATCGCCAGCTGCCGACCCGGCGGCCATGTGGGCTATGTGGGGGTCTCCCATGGCGTGAGTCTGGACGGGCAGTCGCTCTTCTTCGCCGAGGTGAGTCTGCTGGGCGGGCCTGCCCCGGTGCGCCGCTTCCTGCCCGATCTCATCGAGCGGATCCTGGCCGGGGAGATCAATCCCGGCAAGGTCTTCACCTCCCGCCTGCCCCTGGAGGAGGCCGGAGCAGGCTACCGGGCGATGGATGAGCGCAAGGACATCAAGGTCTTCCTGCGCCCCTGATCAACTGTCGCGTGGACGTGCTCCCTAATCTCCTGGGAACCGTGTCCTTGTTCTCCGCTCTCGGTCATCCCTCAGAGAGGTCCTTGAAGTAGCGGGCCACCGGCCAGCGCTGGAATCCGAGGGCCTCATACGAGGCCCGTGCAGGCGCGTGCCCCGGATCGCCTCCGGTCTCCACCATGACCATGCTCATCCCGGCGCTGCGCGCCCGCTCCATGGAGCGCTCCATGAGCGCGCGGCCGATCCCCTGGCCTTGGAAGGCGGGGTCCACGACCACGACGTAGACCTCGGCCATGCGGTCTTCGGGATGAAGACGGGTGCAGACCCAGCCCACTGGCCTGCCGTCGAGCACGGCCACGTCCACGCCCTGACTCTCCTGGTCCAGCACTGCGGACAGGTCGGCCCTCTGGCGCGCCCTCCAGCCCTCCGGATAGAACGAGCGAAAGACGAAGGTGGGAACTGCGGCCTCAGTCTGCGGGAAGACGGGCTCCCATGCCCTGAGCGACAACTCCAGGAGCTCACGGCGCCAGCCCGCCTGATAGGCAACGATCTCAAGCACGCCGGCAGCCTATCGTTGGCCATCGCCGTCCCCGACGAGCCTTCATCGGGCCCTTGGGGCCCGTCTCAGCCCAGGCGATCCAGTGCGGGGCGGGGTGCGGTGAGCGCGGCGGCGTACTGCCGGGCGCGCTCGGCGAGCTGCTCATCCGAGATCCTCATGGAGCCGATCGTGGCGAAGGGCTCGACGTAGGTGAGGTTGCACCGGTTGGCCGTGGCCTGGAAGGGTCGCAGGAGCTCGGTCACCGTGTAGGTGAAGGCGCCCTCGCGGCCGTACTCCTCGGCACCCGGGGACACGGCGATGAGCAGCTCCTTGCCCACCAGGGCCTTGCCCACCAGGGCCTTGCCCTTCGAGCCGTAGGCCCATCCGTGGGTGAGCACGTCGTCCTGCCACTGCTTGAGCAGGGAGGGCGAGGAGTACCAGTACATGGGGAACTGCAGGACGATCCGGTCGGCGGCCTCCACGGCAGTCTGCTCGGCCTCGACGTCGATGACGCCGTCGGGGTAGAGCTCGTAAAGGCGGCGGACGGTGACGCCCTGCTCGCCCTCGGCGGCTTCAGCCAGCGCCCGGTTGACGCGCGATGACTCAAAGCGCGGGTGGGCCAGGATGACGAGTGTCTTCATCATTCCTCCTGTAGTCGGGGTTGTTGATTGATTCAAATCGCTCGCGGTGCGGTGCGATGACAGCATCGCCGCTCGGCGTCGCCTCGCAGGGCCAGGGTCGACCCGGCAGGATCAGTGCTGATAGAGGTCGAGGTCGGCGAAGAATCCGTCCATGTCCTTGACGGCTGTCACGAAGGCATCTCCGAAGAACTCGTGCCCGCCTCCCGGGACCACCTCGTAGGTCGAGTTGGGGTAGACCTCGTGAGCGCGCTCGGAGTAACTGGCCGGGACCGTGGTGTCGCGGTCACCGTGGAGGAGCAGTACGGGGCCGCTGTAGGCACCGATCTCGGAGTAGACGTCGTAATCCCACATGTCCTCGGCGTAGATGCGACCGACGTCGATCCAGTCGATATAGCGGAAGGTCTGGGGCACATCGTCAAGGCTGGCGAAGTCGCTGTGCAACTGATCGGGGATGATGAAGGCCGGATAGGCCAGAACCATCCCGGCGATCTCATCGGGGATCCGGGTGGCGGTCACGGCCGCCACCAAGCCCCCCTGGCTCCCTCCATGCAGCAGGATTCGATCCTGGTCCACCCATGACCAGCCCTGGGCCTCATGCACGACGGCCTCCAGGTCCCGGGCCTCGGTGAGCACCGACATCTCGGTCGTCGAGCCCTGGGAACGACTTCCCGAGATGGAGCCGCCGGGGAAGTCGAAGACGTAGTAGGCGATGCCCCGCGAGGCGAAGTACTCCGCGTACCCCTCCCCCGTGCGATGACTGGTGCCCAACTCATGGGCGAAGATGACGAGGCGGTGCGGTCCCGGGGTGTCGGGGATATAGGCGCGGCCCCAGATGGTGCGGCCCTCACTGCTCGCAGTGATCTCCTCAGTGGTGTAGGGGATATCGCCTGCCTCTGCGCTCTGATCGCCGGAGGCTCCGGGGGCATAGGTACCCGACGGCGAGGATGTCATCGTGCTCCCTTGAGGTCTTTCATCGGTGTTGGTCGGTCGAGACTGCGGTACGCAGGCGGCGATGAGCATGCTGAACACGATGAGCGCGACCAGGATGCCCCTCGACCGGGTGGGCGGGACGGTGATGGTGGATGTCTCCTTGAGTCCCATCGCTCTCATGACTCCTTCGCCTCTCCTGGTGCCGCACGGCGAGGTCCGGGGCGGTCTCCGCAGGAGGCGCCGGCCCGGACCAGCGGCCTCACCGGGACAGCGACTCCGACAGGAAGGCGTCGATCTGCTCGAATGGGATGAGATCCATGCGGTGGTAGAGGTCCACGTGCCCCGCCCCGGGGGCGACGAGCAGGCGCTTGTCGGTGGTCAGGCGCTCGTGGATCGCCTCGGACAGGGGACGGGTCGCGGCCTGCTCGCCCACCACGGTGAGCACCGGCACCTCGATCCAGTCGGGGTGGGACAGCTCGGGGAAGTTCATGAAGGACAGGTTCGAGGTGGCCGTGAACTGAGTCGTGGAGTTGTGATGATGCCCCGTCTCCCTCCAGTAGAAGGCGCCGAACTCGCTCATGGGGTTGTCCTCGCTCAAGGTCATGGGCGAGCCCATGGCGGCCATCGCCGGACTGGGGGAGCCGAAGTCCAGGTAGCGCTGCTCGGCCAGGTCGGCCAGAGCGGCGCGCCTGGCCTCGGCGTCGGAGTACAGGGGCAGGAAGTTGGCGGAGATGTCGATCATGGACACGCTGACCACGGCCCTGATGCGCGGGTCCACCTGGGCGGCGGTCAGGCCGAAGGCACCGGAGGCGCACACGCCCACCACGCCCAGGCGCTGGCGGTCCACGAAGGACCTGGTGCCCAAGTAGTCGATGCCGGCGTGGAAGTCCTCCACGAAGACGTCGGTGGACGAGACGTGCCGGGGGCTGCCCTCGGAGTAGCCGTTGTAGGAGGTGTCGAAGGCCAGGGCGGCATACCCCCGACGGGCCAGCTCGTTGGCGTAGATGCCGGCGGCCTGCTCCTTGACCGCACCATAGGGGGAACCGACCAGGACCCCGGTGAGCGAGGCCTCTTCGCCGATTCCTCGAGGCACATAGAGGTCCGCTGCCAGGGTGATGCCGTAGCGGTTGGCGAAGCTAACGTGGCGGCGCTCAACGGAGGGGTCGAGATCGAAGATGTAGTTGCCGTCCTGGGCCATGAGGGATCCTCTCGATAGGTCGGTGGCAGGCGGCGCAGGAGCGCGATGAGCGCAACTGGTGCCGGGCGTGCTTGTCCCGCCGCGGGACCATCATTAACGTTGAAGTGAGGTTCAAATCGATATGCGATCGCATGACCTCCCTCACAGGATCCCGTATCCGCCCATCCGCGCAGCCCCAGGATCGGAGAAAGCGCATGACCTACACCATCGGAGAGGCGGCCAGCAGAATGGGCATCGCCACCTCCACCATCCGCTACTACGACAAGGAGGGCCTCCTGCCCACGCTGTCGCGCACAACCGGAGGAAACAGGCGGCTGACCGATGAGGATCTGGGGGCCCTGGAGATGATCGTCTGTCTCAAGACCTCCGGTTTGCCGATTAGGGGAATCCGTCAGTACATGTCCTGGCTCTCCGAGGGTGATGCCACGCTGCCCCAGCGCCTGGTCCTCTTCAGGCAGCGACGCCAGGACATTCTGGAGCAGATCGACCGGCTCCGCAGCGCCCTGGAGATTGTGGAGTACAAGTCCTGGTACTACGAGCGCGCCATGGAACTGGGCGGGGAGCGCGCAGTCCTGGAGATGGACCTGGCCAGGGTCCCGGAGGCATGGCGCACCCTGCACTCGCGCGTGGCCGCCAATAACTCCTTGACCGCTGCCGTTGAGCGGGATGCACCCTGATCCGCGCCCGTGAGCGCCGGGCGCTCAGCCGAAGATATCGAGAACCGGCAACTTGCTCGCCGAGAGCACGGCGGCGTAGTCCTCGGCGCGCTGGGCGATGGCCTCGTCGGTGATCTCCAGGGCGCCCACCGACAAGAAGGGCACCATGTACTTGGTGCCGATGACCCGGGAGGTGCCCTGCATGGGGCGCAGGAACTCGTGAACCGTGAAGATATGCGCGCCCTCACGGCCGTAGGCGCTGCCGGACCCGCCCACTGAGACGGCCAGGAGGAGCTCCTTGCCGTGAAGGGCGGTGCCGGTGGACCCGTAGGCCCACCCGAAGGTCAGCACGTCGTCGAGCCACTTCTTGAGCAGCGGGGTGGTGGACAGCCAGTACATGGGGTACTGCAGCACGATGCGGTCGGCGGCCAGCAGCGCCTGCTGCTCGGCCTCCACATCGATGGTGAAGTCGGGGTAGATGTCGTACATGTACCGCACGGTGATGTCGCCGCCGAGAGTCTCCGCCCGAGCCGCCAGGGCCTTGTTGACCCGAGAGTTCTCGATGTCGGGGTGGAAGACGAGGACGAGGGTGTTCATAGGTGGCTCCGTTTCCTGTGCTGCGTGCGGGGAGTCTGCTGAGGCGGCGCCGTGTGCGCCCGGGCCGGCGGCCATCACCGCGGTGCTGGCGCGCAGCCCCTCGATGAGAATCTCGATCTTGGTTCCCAGGGAGGCCGCATCCGCCCAGGACTCCTGGGGCCTGAGGGCGGCAAGATCGCTGCTGCGCGGGCCGAAGCCCTGGACCCCCTCGACCCCGAAGGTCGCCCCGTCCTGCCCGTAGTACTCGTCCCACACCTGGGTCGCCGCATCGATGCCGCGCTGCCCGGGTCCGGCGGGGCCGCGCAGGGCGGCCGCCGAGCGGTGGGCGGTCAGGACGATGCCCACCAGGTGGTCGAGGGCCAGGTAGGCGTCCGCCTCGGCCAGGCCCGCTTCAACCAACGCGGTATGGGAGCGCTTGACCGCGGGCGCGAAGGGGACCCCGGCCCAGGGAATGTCGATGAGCGTGTGGTCCAGGCCGGGGTAGTGCTCCAGCATCGTCCAGATGGAGTCGGCCAGGTAGCGCAGGTGATCGGCCCAGTCCAGCCCCGTACGAGGCAGCCGCAGGCCGGCGGCCACGCGCTCCATGCAGGCGGCCAGGAGATCGTCGCGAGAGGCCACCGCCCGGCGCAGGTCGGCGGGCTGCACTCCCAGTCGCTTGGCCACCTTCCCCATGGTGAAGGCGTCCACGCCGATCTCCAGGGCTGCGGCGACGACGTCATCCCGCTTTATGCCGCCGGAGGGCTCGTCATCTTCCCAGTCCTGTGTCATGGTCACCACAATAACGAAGCGGTAACAGGTGCGCCAACTTCGGTGAGTCCCTTCGGAAACTCCATGCGGGACGGCCTTGCGGCCACCCGCGACCCTGAGTGCTGACCCCGCGCGGATCGTCAAACCCGCTTTGGGTCAGGCACGACGCCGACCACCGCCTTCCTCCTCACCGGCCCCTCCAGTAATGGTGGGGTTGGGCACAGCGGGCCAACGTCACGCCCCGGCCTGCCGCCATCCGCGTACCGAGCGCTCTCCCAGGACCGCCAGCGCTGCGCCGTGAACCACGGACAGCAGTGGAACCACGCTCAGAGCGGCGAGAACCGCACTCCGGTCGATATCGGACAGTCCACGGCGCGCCCAGATCCAGTAGGGCAGAACGATGGTGGGACTGGTTGCCACGCCGGTGGCATATCCGCGCAGAGCCGCGGCTCCAGCCATATGGAGCAGCCCGTGAACCCCGAAGGCGAGCACAGCGCCCCGGAATAGGGGCGAAGCACCGCCACTGCGGATGCCCCGACGGCTGACTGCTGTGACGATCACCGCCATGATGCCGATGCTCAGGGTCACATGCTCCTGGGAGACGCCGCGCTCGCGCAAGCCCTCGGTCATGGGAACCGCCCGGGGCAGGCGCCGCAGCGTGCGCGCAGAGGCGGGCGACATCGTCACCAGCTCCTCGGCGTCATGCAAAGCCCAGGCCGCGAGTAGACCCATGCACACGCAGTTCATCGAGCAGGGCGATCCAGCCCCGTCAGACATGCTGACCATGGGCGATACCCTACTGAGGACCGCCTGCCGGAGTGACCACCGGCGAAGCGCTGGCCGACCTCGACCGCCCCACCGATGAGCCCCTCTCCTCGCTCGCCGGAGACAGCGCTCTCATCGACGTCGACGTCGCGCACGATCCGCTGGCTGGGACGCGAGACCTACTCAATGGCTGCTTCCTGAGGTCGACGGCGATCAGTCAGGCGAGCGCGGGGTACCCCTGTACACGCAAGGACACAAGGACACAGAACAGGTCACCATCTGCGCCCGGGCTGCGGGCCAGCCTCACCCCCGCCCGCTACCGTGGTGTCATGAGCGACACCGCCGCCCCCACGCCCCCGGTCACCGAGCGCCGGTGGCGCGACGACCTCCACCTGGCCCACATGATCGCCGACCAGGTGGATCGCCTGACCCAGGCCCGATTCGACGCCCGGGACTTCACCGTGGAGACGAAGCCGGACCTGACCCCGGTCACCGAGGCGGACCGGGAGGCCGAGCGCGCCATCCGCGAGCACCTGGGGCGGGCCCGGGGCCGCGACTCAGTACTGGGCGAGGAGATGCCCACCACTGGCCGCTCCCCCAGGCAGTGGGTCATCGACCCGATCGACGGCACCAAGAACTTCGTGCGGGGAGTCCCGGTGTGGGCCACGCTCATCGCGCTGGTCGAGGACGGCCAGGTCGTCGTCGGCCTGGTCTCCGCCCCGGCGATGACGCGCCGCTGGTGGGCGGTCAAGGGCGGCGGCGCCTGGACGGGCCGCTCCCTGAGCTCCGCGCGCCGCCTGTCGGTCTCCCGGGTCTCCCACCTGGCCGATGCCTCCCTGTCCTACTCCTCCCTGTCGGGCTGGGCCACGGCCAAGCGGCTGCGCGGGATGCTGGGCCTCATGCAGGCCTGCTGGCGCACCCGCGCCTATGGCGACTTCTGGTCCTACATGCTCCTGGCCGAGGGCGCCGTCGACCTGGCCGCCGAGCCCGAGCTGGAGCTCTACGACATGGCGGCACTGGTTCCCATCGTCACCGAGGCGGGCGGCACCTTCACCTCGCTGAGCTGGCAGGCCGGGCCCTTCGGCGGCAATGCGGTGGCCTCCAACACCCTGCTGCACGGCGCTGTCATGGAGCACCTGGGCACGGAGACGGACTGACGGACTGACTGCGTCTGGTTGTGCCCGACCCTCCCACCTGCCGCCGCGCCATGCTCTGAGGGCGGTGCCACAGCCGAGGATGCTCCACCGGCATGTTCTGGCGACCCCGGCGCCGGTAGCCTGCCACCCGGGCCACCCGCCCCACCCGTCCCGCTCAACCTCTGGGAGTTCCATTGAACTGGCTGCACGCCGTCATCCTCGGCATCGTCGAGGGCATCACCGAGTTCCTGCCCGTGTCCTCCACCGGCCATCTCAACATCGTGGAGAAGCTCCTGGGCTATGAGATCGACTCGGCGGGGATGACCGCCTTCACGGCGGTCATCCAGATCGGCGCGATCCTGGCGGCCGTCATCTACTTCTGGGGCGACATCGTGCGGATCGCCGTGGCCTGGTGCAAGGGCCTGGTCTCCAAGCCCGAGCGCAGCGACCCGGACTACACCCTGGGCTGGGGCGTGATCCTGGGCTCGATCCCCGTGGCCGTGGTGGGCCTGCTCCTGGAGGACTTCATCGAGGTCACCGCCCGGTCCCTGTGGATCATCGCCGGCGCCCTCATCATCTGGTCGGCCGTCATGTGGCTGGCCGACCGTCAGACCAACCTGACCAAGGGCATGCGGGACGTGACGATCAAGGACGCCCTCATCATCGGCTGCTTCCAGGCCCTGGCCCCGGTCCTTCCCGGCATCTCCCGCTCGGGGGCCACGATCTCAGCGGGACTGTTCCTGCGCTTCGACCGCGTGACGGCCACGCGCCTGTCCTTCTTCATGGGCATCCCCGCCCTGGTGGCCGCCGGCCTCCAGCAGGCGGTGACCTCCGCCGACGAGATCGGCGCCACCGTGGGATGGTCGGCCACGATCATCGCCACCGTGGTCTCGGGCATCGTGGCCTACGCGACCATCGCCTGGCTGCTGAAGTTCGTCTCCTCCAACAAGTTCACCTCCTTCCTCATCTATCGCGTCATCCTGGGCCTGGTCATCGTCGGCCTGGTGGCCTCGGGCACCATCGCCGCCTGACTCCCGCGCGCCGTGCGCGGTTCCCTGGCGCGAGCCTCAGGGCGCGGCGTCACGGGGCGGAATTCGTGTCGGCGCCCTGTGAGAGGGTGAGGCCATGCGGATCCTGCACACCTCGGACTGGCACCTGGGCCGGACCTTCCACGGCCGGGTGCTCGACGACGCCCACGCCGCCTTCGCCGACCACCTCGTCGAGCTGGTCGCCGCGGAGAGCATCGACGCGGTGGTCATCTCCGGGGATGTGTACGACCGTGCCATCCCGCCCACCGAGTCCGTCCGGCTCCTGGATGACACGCTGCGGCGCCTGTCCGATCGCACCCGCGTGGTCCTGACCCCCGGCAATCACGACTCCGCCCGGCGCCTGGGGTTCGGCGCGGACCTGCTGCGCGAGGGACTGACCATTCGGGCCCGCGTGCAGAGCCTGGACCGCGGCATCCTCCTGCCCGACGCCGATGGCCGCGATGCCCTCATCGTCCACGCCCTGCCCTACCTGGATCCGGATGCCGCACGGGAGTCCCTCCCTCCCCTGCTCGCCCAGCGCCTCGGTGAGCGGATCACCCCTGAGGCCGACGGCGAGGGTCTCGACGGCGCTCAGGCTGACGACCTCCCCGGCCGCACCGCCCCACTGCCCCGCTCCCACGAGGCCGTCGTCTCAGCCGCGCTGCGGCTCGTGGCACCGGACCTGGTGCGGCTGCGGACGGGCCGGACCACCCGCCTGCCCAGCCTGCTCATGGCCCACGCCTTCGTCGTCGGCGGTCAGGCCAGCGATTCCGAGCGCGACATCCGCGTGGGGGGCGTCGACTCCGTGCCGGCGGGCGTGTTCACGAGCCTCGGCGGATCGGAGCATGCCGGGGCCAGCGGCGGCCTGGACTACGTCGCCCTGGGCCACCTCCACCGTCCCCAGGAGCTCGCGCGCCCCGCCGGTCCAGGCGGCGCGCCCGGACCGCGCCTGGTCTACAGCGGCTCCCCTCTGCCCTTCTCCTTCGATGACACCGGGGCCAAGTCCTCCACCATCGTGAGTCTCGGGCCCAGCGGCGTGGAGTCCCTGGAGCGCGTGCCGGTGCCTCTCACCCATCGCGTGACCACTGTGCGGGGCACCATGGACGAGCTCCTGTCCCCGGCTCATGACGGGGCCGTCGGGGCCTGGGTGCGGGTGATCCTCACCGGTGAGCGCCCACCCGGCGCGCTGGCCACGCTCAAGGAGCGCTTTCCCACCCTTCTGGCCTTCAGCCACGAGGCGCCCCCGCGTCCGCAGCGCGAGCGGGTCACCGTCACCTCCGCCATCGACCCCATGAGCGTCACCGCCGCCTTCCTGGAGGACGTCACGGGCCGGCGCGCCCATGAGGATGAGCTGGCAGTCCTGCGCCGCGCCTACGAGGCCGCGCGCGCTGACCACCACGGGCGCCGGGCGGCCACAAGGAGCGCGCGATGAGGATCCACTCGCTGACCATGACCGCGATCGGGCCCTACCCGGGCACCGAGCGGATCGACTTCGACGCCTTCGGCGACTCGGGGCGCTTCCTGCTCACCGGACCAACCGGCTCGGGGAAGACCACGATCATCGATGCCATCGTCTTCGCCCTGTACGGCTCCGTGGCGGACTCGGAGGACTCCTCCAAGGACCGCATCCGCTCCACCCTCGCCTCCCCGGAGGTGGCCAGCGTCGTCGAGCTCGTGTTCTCCACGGGCTCGGGCATCTACCGCGTGCGGCGCACCCCCGCCTACGAGCGCGCCAAGAAGCGCGGGACCGGGACCACCACCCAGGGAGCCACCGTCAAGCTCTGGCGCCTGTCCTCAGTCCACGGCGATGCCCTCGATGATCCGGTCACGCGCGCCGAGGAGGCCGGGGCGGAGATCACCCGCGCCGTGGGCCTGAGCAGGGAGCAGTTCACGCAGACCGTGGTGCTCCCCCAGGGGAAGTTCGCCCGCTTCCTGCGCTCCCCCTCCGCCGAGCGCCAGGAGCTTCTGCGCGACGTCTTCGGCACCGGCCTCTACCAGCGGATCGAGCAGCAGCTCGCCGAGGACGCGGGCGCCGAGCGCAAGCGGGTCGAGGCGGCTCGTGCCGCCCTGGCCTCGGCAGGCGCGCAGCTCGCCGCTCTGCCCCAGACCCAGGCCGTCGGACTCGCCGGGGAGACCACCGAGGCGCTCATGCCGCGCCAGGCAGCGCCCGACCCGACCGCGATGCGCCAGTCGGCGCAGGCCCTCCAGGAGGCCTCCGCCGCGCGCGTGGAGGAGGCGGGTCAGCGCCGTGCGACCGCCGCCGAGCAGGAGCGAGGCGCCCGAGAGGCGCTGGATGCCGCGCACAGCACGCATGCGGCGCTCGAGCGGCGGGCCGAGCTCCTGGCCGAGCAGGCCGAGCTCGCCAAGCGGCAGGAGCAGGACGCCGAAAGCGCCGCGCGCCTGGAGGTCGCCGAGCGCGCCGCCCGGGTGGTGCCCGCACTGGACGCGGCCTGCCGCGCCTCCTCCACGGCCGGGAAGGCGCTGCAGGCACTGCGGGCTCGCCTGGGCGGGCCCGACGACGATGCCCCCGCGCATGTGGCAGCCCTGCACCTGCGGACCGCGGACGCCGCAGCGCCCCTGCTCGCCCAGACCGAGGCGGCATGGCAGCGACTGGGGGAGGCGATGCGCAGCGACGAGCCCCACGGGCCGGCGGATCCCGCCCCAGCGCCGGGCGCAGGTGCCGTACCGCATGGCCCGTCCGCTCCAGGAGGCCCTGAGGCGGGAGCGGGCATCGAGGCGCCCACCGCCCTGGAGGAGCTGGCCGCCGGCCTCGCCCAGGAGGAGGGGGAGCTGGTCGCCCTGGCGCGCATCGAGGCGGGCCTGTCCGAGCGGCGATCCGAGGCGGAGGAGCTTCACGCCTCGCTGGGGCCGATGCAGGCACGCGTCAAGGCCATTGACGAGGAGCTCACCGTCACCTGGCCCCAGGAGGCGGAGCGCCTCCGTGGACAGGTCGAGGGGGCGCAGGAGGCAGGAGCCCGGATCGATGGCCTTGTCGCAGCCGAGGAGGCGGCTGCCTCCCGTGATAAGGCGGCGCGCTCGGTTCCCTCGCTCCTTAAGCAGGCGGCGGCCAGGAAGGATGCCCTGCTGGCAGCCGCCGAGCACGCCCGCGAGGCCGCTCAGCGGGTCCTGGCCACCCGAAGCTCCTGGATCTCCTCCACCTCCGGGACCCTGGCAGGTGAGCTCCGCGACGGCGAGCCCTGTCCGGTCTGCGGCGCCACCGAGCACCCCTCCCCCGCCACCATCGCGAGCGATGGGCCCACCACTCGGGCGGATATCGAGGCCGCCGAGGAGGCCTCCAGGTCCGCGGCGGACGCCCTGGACCTCGCCCGCCGCGAGCACGACGCCGCCGAGCACGCCCGAGACCGGGCCGAGCGGGAGGCCGAGGGCGCCTCCCCCGAGGAGGCTGCCGCCGCTCTCGCCCAGGCGCGGGCCGCGCTGAGGCAGGCCCGTGAGCGCGCCGCCTCGCTGAGTAGTCTGCGCGCACTCCTGAGGCAGCATGAGGACCGGGCGCGATCCCTGCGCGAGGAGCAGTCCCGCCTTCAGGCCCGCATGGCGGAGGTGGCCGAGCGGGTCAAGGCCATGCGCGAGGCCCACGACGCCGACCTCGCCGCCTGCCAGGATGCCCGCGGACACTGGCCGTCAATCGCCGCGCGCCGCCAGGACCTGCGCCTGGCAGCAGCCGAGGCCCACAGCGTCGCGGGCGCCGTGTCCAAGGCCCGAGGAGCCTTCGAGGATGCGGAGCAGGCCCTCCACGAGGCGATGTCCGCACTGAGGAGCGAGGGATTCGCATGCCAGAGCGCGGCCCGCGAGGCCGCCCTTGCGGCGGGCGAGCTGGACTCACTGAGGAAGGCGGTGACCGAGGCCGCTGCGCAGCGCACGCGCGTCGCCCAGGAGTTGGCCGCCCCACGAATCGCCGCCCTGTCGGAGGATCACCAGGACCCCCTGCCCGCGGCGCGCGAGGCCCATGATGCCGCCACGACCACGCTCCGCCAGGCGGCCGACGTCGCATCCCGGGCCGAAGAGGCCCATCGCCAGGTGGAGGCAGCGGCGGCCGCGGTCGCCGCTGCGGCGGGGGACTATGAAGCAGTCATCGGAGATGCCGCGACCCTCCTGAACGTGGCCGACCTGGCCAGGGGCAACAATCCGGCGAGCACGCCACTGTCCTCCTGGGTGCTGCTCAGCCGCTTCGAGGAGGTCCTGGTCTTCGCCAATGAGCGCCTGACCCAGATCTCCTCGGGGCGCTACGAGCTCATCCGAGTCGATGACGAGTCCGGGTCCCGCGCCCACCGCAAGGGCCTGGGGCTCGCCGTCGTCGATCACCTCGACGAGCACGGCCGGGGGCGCGCCCGTGACCCCAAGACCCTGTCCGGCGGGGAGACCTTCTACGTCTCACTGTCGCTGGCACTGGCGCTGGCCGACGTGGTGAGCGCCGAGTCCGGCGGGGTCAGTCTCGACACCCTGTTCATCGACGAGGGCTTCGGCACTCTCGATCCCGCCACCCTGAGCGCGGTCATGGCGCAGATCGACCAACTGCGCCAAGGCGGACGGACCGTCGGCCTCGTCTCCCATGTCGCCGAGCTGCGCGAGCAGATCCCGGACCGCATCACTGTGCGCCGCACCGACCAGGGCGGCTCAACCCTGGCCATCACCGGCTCGTGACGGGGCCGCTGGCGGCGCCGGGCGAGGCAGGCCCGTCGAGGCCCATCAGACCCCCAGCTCGTGGGCCAGGGCCTGGCGCTCGACGACGTCGTACCACAGCAGATCCGCCTCGGCGGCCCGCTCGAAGGCCTCCTCGTCCCCGGTACGGGCCGCCCGCACGTCCTCCTCCGCCTGAGGATCGTCAACCAGGATCGCGGCCACCTCCTCCCAGGCCACCGGGGCGCCCACCGCCACAGTCCCCGGCAGGGTCTCCTCGTCAACGGCGAGCTCGCCCACCACCTGGTCGTCCACATCGGCGGCGATCACCAGGCGCCGGTCCGCCAGCCCCTCAGCGCCGGGCTCGGCCAGCAGCATCACGGAGGCGTCGGCGGCGCACAGGGAGGCCGAGACCTCCAGGCCCTCCTCATCCTCCTCAGGCAGCGCCCTGGCCAGGGCCTGGGTGGCGGCGTGGGCGTGGCGGGCGGAGATGGCCTCGGCACGCAGATCGGCGGCCGTGGCGGGCAGATAGATGCGCATGCCCCAAGTGTGCGCCCCACCTGCGCCGAGATCGACATTTTCCGCCGAGGTCGACGTCGTCGGTGTCGATCTCGGCGGGAAATGTCGATCTCGGCGCCAGGGCAAGGCGGCGGTCAGCCCGGTGGCGGCGGGGGCGGAGGAGGCGCGTCGGCGCCATGGCGGGCCCGCCTGCCGTGGCGCCCCGGATCCGCCGTGGCCCGCCGTCCCCTGCGCTGGACGGGCTGCCCCTGCTGGGAGCCCCTGGCGCGCCGGTCCCGCGCCGCGTCCCGCCTCTGGCGACGACGGCGCTTGCGGCGGGTCAGCTCCACCGCCGCGGCACTCGGATCGATCCGGTCGACGAGCTCGGCCAGCGCCCGGCCCAGGGCACTGGTGGGCGCCGCCCCCAGGACGCTCGCCCCCTCCAGCAGGCAGCGGTCGGCAGCCGACCAGTCCTCGGGAAGCAGGGTGATGTCGCTGATCCCGCCGAACCGTCCCATGGCCTCGCGAACAGCCTCCTGGGGCGAGGGCCCGGCCGCTGAGGCCCGCACTCGGTTGACCACCACCTCCATGCGCCCAGGCGGGACGGCCTCGGCATGCAGATCGCCCACGAGTTGGAGGAGCCGGCGCACACCGATGGGATCGGCCCCACCGACGACGACCACGACATCGGCATGCGCCAGCAGCTCGGCCGCCACCGCCCCGCGCCCGGGCTCCAGGGTGAAGTCGTCGACATCGTCGTCGATCAGGCCCCCGGCCACGTCCACCACCGTCCAGGCGGTCATCCGCCGGCACTGGAGCCAGAGCTCCTTCATGGAGGCCGGCGGCAGCTCGCGCCAGCGCCCCGCCCGCCCCAGCCCGGCCAGGAGGTGGACATCCTGGGCCACCGGGATGAGCAGCTTGGCCAGGCCCTCGCGATCCAGGCGCCCGTGGGTGGCCAGGCGCGCGGCACCGGCCAGGGCCGAGGAGTCGTCGGGCAGGCCGAGGAGCTGGACCAGGCAGGGGGCCTCGATATCGGCATCCACGAGGATGGCGCCGCCCACGCGCGCCAGGCCGTGAGCCAGTGAGGCGGCGATGGTCGAGCGCCCCGGCGCCCCGTGAGTTCCCCACACCACGACCAGTCGTCCCTCAGGCTCCCCCGGTGCCTGAGGGGCGGGCCATGGCCCGGCAGACCGATCCTCGAGATGAGCCGGGCCCATCGCCGGGGCAGCCGGAGCGGCCGGGTCATCCGGGCCGACCGGACTGGCCCCGGAGCCCGGCAGGCCCGGCTCGGCGGCGGGCATCTGCCACAGCTCCTCCAGCCACGCGGTCTGCTCGGCCGTGCTGGCCCCAGCGGGCTCAGGCGTCCCGCCGCCAGGTGCCCCCGGCCCCGCCGGACCGCGCTCGGGACCGGGCGCCGGCGCCTGCCACGGCTCGGCGGGCCCACCGGCGATGGGCCCGGCCCGGCCGGGATCACCGAACCCGGGAGCCGGAGGAGCCTCGGGGGCATGAGACCGGGGCCCGGTGGCCTGAGGGGGCTGGCGGATGAGCGCCTGGAGCACCGCGCGGATCCGCGCCGGGTCAGCATCCCGACGCTCCACCGGCCATCCGGTGGAGCGCCATCGCTCCTGGTCATGGCTGTCCACCAGGAGCAGGCCGCGCAGGCCGGCCCTGTCCAGGCGCTCCAGAACGGTGCGGTCGATCTCCTCAAAGCCCGTGTCCATGACGACGATCGAGGCCAGTCCGGCCATGCCCGCTGAGAGGAGCTCGGGAAGATCGGCGCATCTGCGCACGACGCTCATCCCGCTTCCCGGCTGGTTGAGGGCCCGCAGGATCTGGGCGTCCTCACCGCTGAGCGCCAGCAGGATGCCGACCCCGGTCATCAGGGGGCCTCCTGCCCCGTGGGCACCAGCACCAGGGCGCCATCCTTGGCCACCGCGCCGAGCACCTCATCGAGGGAGTCCTGCGGGACGCGCACCTCCACTCCGGTGCTGGGGCCTCCCAGCAGCCCGGTGCTGGCCTCACCGACCTTGGCGATGACCAGTCCCTGAGCCACCATGACCGCGCCGGACTGCGCCTCATCGCCCCTGACGCCCTCATCCGGCAGGAGCCACAGGTCCACATAGTCCCCGGTCCCCGTGGTCGAGGGCAGGGTGGCGGCGACGTCGAGCACCACGGCGCGCAGGCCCAGGTCCTGCGCCGAGCCGATGGCCGAGCGGGGCAGCAGCTCGCCAGCGGTCATCGACCGCG
Source organism: Actinomyces slackii (assembly GCF_900637295.1). Lineage (NCBI taxonomy): Bacteria > Bacillati > Actinomycetota > Actinomycetes > Actinomycetales > Actinomycetaceae > Actinomyces > Actinomyces slackii. The sequence goes on from NZ_LR134363.1 coordinate 3,016,196, forward strand.
TGGCCACGGCCCCCTGCGGCAGGGAGCCCGCCTCAACGTAGGCCCCTGTGCCGGGGTGGGAGGCGACCAGGGTGAGCACCCCGTCAGCGGTCAGATCGGTGCCGGGCGCCACATCCTGGCTCAGGACGTAGACGTCGGTGGTGTCAGCTGCGGCGGCGACCGCCCAGCCGCCCAGGGCCACCGCGGCCCCCACCAGTGCGATGCCGCCGGAGAGCCGGGGGTCCTTCCAGGCCGGCCTGCGCCAGCGGGCAGAGGCCGGTGCTGGGGACTGGGAGCGCCTGGGTGCGGCGCGACGCGATGTGCTCATGGGGATCCTCCTCGATCTCCACAGGTCAGGGACCATAGGGCATGGTCCGTACGACTTGGAGAGACAAGATTATCCACAGACTCGTTTAGGTATGGCGGTTTTGGCGAAGCGGTGGGATGATCGTGTCATGACCGCACGATTCCTCACCATCGCCGACGTCTCCGAGCAGCTCCAGCTCTCCGCGCAGGCCGTGCGCGCTCTCATCCGCTCCGGGGACCTGCCAGCCATCCAGGTCGGCGCTCGCAAGCTCTGGCGCATCGAGGACCAGGCGCTGGAGGAGTACATCCAGCGCCAGCTCGCCTCGACCCGCGCCATGGTGGCTGCGGGCAGCCTCCCCGAGGAGGACTGACTCCCCAGCCCGGCGTCATCGAGACCTGATCGCCTCGATGGCCTCGAGCATGACGGTCGCGGCCATCGCGCCGCGACCTCGGGAGTTGCGCGCCCGGCCGCCGTACAGGCCCTGCGCGTCCTCCTGAGCGCCGACGACGACGTCCAGATGGTCCGAGCCGACCCTCACGATCCTCCCGACCACCTCCCCGGCCGCCAGAATGAGCCTGACCCGCACTCCTCGTCGGGCCAGCTCGCGCAGCAGGGCCCCCATCCCGGGTCGGTGGCCCCGATCGGCGGGAGCCGGGCCGGGCAGCGCCGCGAGGGTGGCGATCGCTCCCACTGGCACGATGGCCCGCAGCCCGTCACCCTCATCAATCAGCGCATAGGCGGGCTCGGCTCGCAGCAGCACTCCCTCGACCGGCACTCCCGCACGGGTGCGCAGGTGGAGGCGCGAGCCCACGGCCGCCCGCAGGCGGTCCCCCACGGCCACGGAGGCGCTCTCCGCCTCGGCGAGCTCGGCGCTGTGGGCCACGAGCTCAGCGCGGCGCTCAGCCTCGAAACGGCTCTCAACGTCAGCCAGAAGCGCTTCCCAGTCCATGGCGCAAGCCCAGCACACTCATCGCCACCGGTCCACCCGCATCCGCGCCGGGGTCCCTGCCCGGCGCACCAGGACGACTACTCGAACCACTTTCCGCACCTGTTGACAGCCTCGCGCCTTCTGTAGTACATCTATAGACACCAAACAACATCAACGACGATGGAGATTGGCATGGGATCATCGACAGCATCTAGCCCTTCGTCACGGGGGCGGGCCCTGGCCTGCCTCCTGGGAATCGCCCTGGCCTCGGGCGCGCTCAGTGCCGTGCTCGGCCTGGCCGCTCAGGCAGCGGCCCGGGACCTGGCGGCCACGCCCACCGCCTGGTGGGGCATGGGACAGCTCTCCAGCGCCGTGGTCGCCCTGCTCAGTGGCGCCGGCGCCCTGGCGGCGCTGTGGCATCTGATCTCCGCGCTTGTGGCCCTCAGCGCCCTGCCCCGCCGAGACCGCCACGGGGCCACCGGCCGTCTCCTGGAGCAGTGGGGCGCACCGCTGGTGCGCCGCATCGTGGCCGGGGCCCTTGTCATCGGCCTGTCCTCCTCCCCGGCCCTGGCCGCTCAGCAGCGGGCCGACGACGATCTGGGATGGCAGCCCACATCCTCGGCCCAGTCCGAGCCTCCCGTCGCTCAGTCACCGGAGCAGCCTCCGGAGCAGCCGCCCGCCGGCCAATCCGATCCCGCTCGCACCGGGGCAGAGTCGGGCGGGCCGGGCGAGCCGCGGCGCTCGCACTCCCAGCCCTCCCACACCGTTGGCCCCGGGGAGTCGCTGTGGTCGATCACGGCCGAGCACCTGGCCCCCGGCGTAGGCGATGCCGAGATCGCCCAGGCGTGGCCCGAGCTCTACCGGGCCAATTCCCAGACCATCGGGGACAACCCCGGCCTCATCGAGCCGGGAACCGCACTGCGGCTCCCCGACGGGTTCGCCGAGGACCCCACCGCCGATCCGGGCAGCCAGGCCCACCACTGACCATCACCGAGACACCCGACTTCAGGAGCAGACATGACCACGCTCGCCGACCCCGCAGCCTCACGACCGCGCACTGCGCGCAGGCCGTCCGCGACCACGCATCCCAGTCCCTCCCGCCCCTCCCCCGCCGGGCCTGCGGGACGGGGCCGGCGGGCGGGCGGGCGCCCCGTGGATCGGCGCACCGCCACCGCGGCATCGCGCCCGGCCGGCCAGGACGACGATCGTCTCCATTTCACGCCCGGACTGGCAGCGCCTGGGGCCCCGCCCCGCCGCACCGCCGCCGATACGGCCCATGGCGCGACGCGGCGGGCGCCCGCCCGGGCGTCGTCGGGCTCCCCCCAGGCCACGACGGCCCCGGCCCCGCGGGAAGGCTCCGATCCGGCGCGCAGCGCCGGCACGATCGTCCTGGCGGCGGCCGAGGTGCTGATCGGCCTTCGCCCGGTGGACCATCTCACGCGCTGGACCACGCCCGCGCTGTTCGAGGCACTGTCCAGGCGAGCCGGCCTCGCCGCCCGGATCCTGGGGCCCGGCCCCCGAGGCTCTCGCCCCAGGATGCGCAAGGTGCGAGCCGAGCCGACCCTCTCGGGCGCCTATGAGGCGACCGTCCTCATGGAGGCGGGCGGGCGCATTCGCGCGGCCGCGGCGCGCCTGGAGCAGGTGCGCGGGCGCTGGGTCCTGGCCAGTCTCGATATCGCCTGAGCGGCCCGCCCGCCGACGGCCTGCGCACCGCCGGCGGGCTCCGGCCACCAGGACGGGCCCGGCTCCTCTGAGCGACACGGCCCGCCACCGTGCGGTGGCGGGCCGTGTCGCTCAGAGGAGCCGGGCCGTCAGCGGCAGTGCCGTCTCAGCGACGGCGCTTCTTGGCCATGCGGCGCTCGGCCCGGTTGGCGCCTGCGGGAGCATCGGCCTGAGCCGCGCCCCGGCCGCGCTGAGCATCGCCGGAGGCCGGCGCGCCGTCCTGGTCAGGACCCGAGTAGCGCATGCGCCCGGCGGTCCGGCTCAGGGAGGCCTGGCCGGTGTCGCCGAGCACCGACCCACCGGCGGCGGCGCCCGGGCGGATGCCGGCCGCGGCGGTGCCATCGGCCCGCCCGGTCACGGCCTGGGCCGCTCCCTGGGTGCCGCTGTCCTCGGCGCGCTTGGCGGCGTCGTCGAATCGCGCGGCGTTGGCGAAGATCTGCTCAACGGTCTCCTCGCGGATGCCCTCCATCATCGCCTTGAACATGTGGGCGCCCTCGTTGGCGTACTCCACGAGGGGGTCGCGCTGGGCCATGGCCCGCAGGCCGATGCCCTCCTTGAGGTAGTCCATCTCGTAGAGGTGCTCGCGCCAGCGCTTGTCCACCACCGCCAGCAGGATGCGCCGCTCCAGGGTGCGCATGGGCTCCTCGCCGAGCTGGGCGCGGGCCACGGCATTGGCCTCGATACGGGCCTCGGCCTCCTCGTAGGCCACGGCCGCGTCCTCGCTGAGCTCGCTGGTCAGGCTGTCGGTGGTCAGAGCGTCGGGGCCTCCCAGGGCCTCGACGAGCTCATCCTGCTCCAGGCCCACCGGGTAGAGGTGGCCCAGGTCCGCCCACAGGGCGTCCAGGTCCCACTGGTCGGGGCGCCCCTCCGCGGTGCGCGCGGCCACGATGGAGGCCACCGCCTGGGCGCGGAAGGTCTCGATCTGGGGCTCCAGGTCCTCGCCGTCGAGCACGCGGCGGCGCTCGGAGTAGACCTTCTCGCGCTGCTCGGTCATGACATCGTCGTACTTCAGGACGTTCTTGCGGATGTCGTAGTTGCGCGACTCGACCTGGCGCTGGGCGCTGGCGATGCCGCGGGTGACGATCTTGGACTCCAGGGGGACGTCGTCGGGGTAGGCGCCCGAGGCCATGATGCGCTGGGCCAGCCCGGAGGCGAACATGCGCATGAGGTCGTCCTCCATGGACAGGTAGAAGCGCGACTCCCCCGGGTCGCCCTGACGCCCGGAGCGCCCTCGCAGCTGGTTGTCGATGCGGCGCGACTCGTGGCGCTCGGTCCCCAGGACGTAGAGGCCGCCCAGTTCGACGACCTCATCGTGCTCGGCCCGGCAGGCCTCCTTGGCGGCCTCCAGGGCCTCGGGCCAGGCCCTGTCGTAGGCCTCGGCGTCCTCCTCGGGGTCCAGCCCGGCCTCCTTCAGGGCGGTCACGGCGATGTGCTCGGCGTTGCCGCCCAGCATGATGTCGGTGCCTCGACCGGCCATGTTGGTGGCCACGGTCACGGCCCCCTTGCGCCCGGCCAGGGCGACCACGGCCGCCTCACGGGCGTGCTGCTTGGCGTTGAGGACCTCGTGGCGGATGCCGCGCTCATTGAGAAGGGCGGAGAGCACCTCGGACTTCTCCACGCTGGTGGTTCCCACCAGCACGGGCTGGCCGGCCTCATGGCGCTCGGCGATGTCGTCGACCACCGCCTCCAGCTTGGCCTTGACCGTGGTGTAGACCAGGTCGGGCTGGTCGACGCGGATCATGGGCCGGTTGGTGGGGATGGGCACGACCCCGATCTTGTAGGTGCCTGCGAACTCGGCGGCCTCGGTCTCGGCCGTGCCGGTCATGCCCGAGCGCGAGCCCTCGGGGTAGAGCCGGAAGTAGTTCTGCAGGGTGATGGTGGCCAGGGTCTGGTTCTCGGCCTTGATCTCCACGCGCTCCTTGGCCTCGATTGCCTGGTGCATGCCCTCGTTGTAGCGACGCCCGGGCAGGACGCGCCCGGTGTGCTCGTCGACGATGAGGACCTCGCCGTCGCGCACGATGTAGTCCTTGTCGAGGTGGAAGAGCTCCTTGGCCTTGATGGCGTTGTTGAGGAAGCCGATGAGCGGGGTGTTCTCCGACTCGTAGAGGTTCTCGATGCCCAGGTAGTCCTCGACCCTCTCGATGCCGGGGGCCAGCACGCCCACGGTGCGCTTCTTCTCGTCGACCTCGTAGTCCTTGCCGGGGCGCAGCCGCGTGGCGATGGTGGAGAACTCCTTGTACCACTTGTTGACGTCCCCGGAGGCGGGCCCGGAGATGATGAGCGGCGTGCGGGCCTCGTCGATGAGGATGGAGTCGACCTCATCGACGATGACGAAGGCGTGGCCGCGCTGGACCAGGTCCTCGGTGCGCTGGGCCATGTTGTCGCGCAGGTAGTCGAAGCCGAACTCGTTGTTGGTGCCGTAGGTGATGTCGCAGGCGTACTGCTTGCGGCGCTCGGCGGGGGTCTGCCCGGTCAGGATGCAGCCGGTGGTCAGGCCCAGGAAGCGATGGACGCGCCCCATGAGGTCGGACTGGTACTCGGCCAGGTAGTCGTTGACGGTGACCACATGGACGCCATCGCCAGTCAGGGCGCGCAGGTAGGAGGGCATGGTGGCCACGAGGGTCTTGCCCTCACCGGTCTTCATCTCGGCGATGTTGCCCAGGTGGAGGGCCGCCCCGCCCATGATCTGGACGTGATAGGGCCGCATGCCCAGGACGCGATCGGCCGCCTCGACCACCGTGGCGAAGGCCTCGGGCAGCAGCTGGTCGAGGGTCTCGCCGTCCTCGTAGCGCTCCTTGAGCTCATCGGTCATCTCCCGGAGCTCCTCGTCGGTGAACTCGCTGTAGTTATCGGCCAGGGACTCCACGCGCCTGGCGATGTTCTCGAGCTTCTTGAGGGTGCGCCCCTCGCCGATGCGAAGGATCCTGTCGACGATCGACACGCTGCTAACTCCCTTGGGACATCCGTCATGATGGGCCGGGCTCATTCGAGCCCAGGCTCGTCATACTCTAGTGGACACCGGCGCGCCGCCCCGGAGATTCCTCCCTGCGCGCAGGACCTCCTCCGCGCCTCGGGCGCATCCTCCCCGGATCCGCCTCGCATCCGGGCTTACGCGTGCCGCCCGTGCCCACAGCCCGCCCATGGGACGACGACGCGGCGCCGGCTGTGGACGGCGGTCCCCTCCGACGCGCCTGGACGCGCCCCCGGGGCCACCCTGGGCCCATGAGCACCGCCCGCCCCCGGACCACTGAGCCCTCCCAGACCCCCGACCACCCCGGGCCCAGCGAGCCCAGCGCACTCAGTGGGCTCATCGGGCTCGGCGAGCCCAGCGGGTTCAGCGCAGCGCGGCCCCGCCCTGGGGCCGGCCCCCTGGGCCTGGTCCTGCCGGTGGTCTGCGCGGGTTGCGGGCGCTGGGACACCGCGATCTGCCCGCAGTGCCGCGCCGCCCTGGGGGCCGATCCCCACCCCGTTGACCACGCCGAGGCCGCCGGCGACCTGCCGGTGCTGGCCGGCGCGACCTACGCCGGGGCGGTGCGCCACCTGGTCCTGGCCTGGAAGAGCGGAGCGCGCGAGGACCTCGACGCCATCATGTCCCAGGCCGGTCAGGCGCTGGGCCGGGCCTGGGCGAGCCTCCACCCTCCCGCCGCGGTGCCCGAGCCGTCGGGGAGCACCGGCGCTCTCCTGGTGGTCCCGGCCCCCTCGGGCCCGCTGCGCCGCCTGCGCGGGCGGCTTGTGGCCGCCCGCCTGGCCGACGCCGTCGCGCGCGCGGTGGCGGCCCAGTGGAGCGAGCAGCACCCGCAGGCCCGCCTGGTCCTCAGCGCGGACATCCTCAGGCGACCCCTGGCCGGCGGCGCGCACCAGTCCGGGCGCTCGGCGCGCGGCAGGCGGGTCAACCGAGCCCGCGCTCCCCGGGTCCTGGCCGATGTCCGGGGCCTGGAGGCGCTCATCGTCGACGACGTCGTGACCACCGGCGCCACGCTGGGCTCCTGCCATGAGGCGCTGCGCCGCCAGGGGGCCTCGGTCCTGGGGGCCCTGGCCCTGGCCGCGACCCCGCCGGCGCACGGCCTGCGCACGACCGGCGCACGACCGCGCATGGCTGGCAGAGAGCTCGCATCGAGGCGTGAACAACGGTTGGGCATCAGGTGAGCGGGCATGTCCGCCACCGGCGATCAGTCCCCCCGCAAAACGGGCGTGACCTGCCTTGATGGTGTAACTTATGTGGTACAACGCACAGCGGATGCCGCCAGAGGACGAGGTCGTCCTCACCGGCGCATCAGCACCCAGACGGAGGCTAAGGAGGTGGTCCCCACCCTTCCAGGCTCCGCTGCCAGATGCGGCGGGCGCATCCCCCATCAAGCCCGGTTCCAGGGCTGTTCCAGCACCAGAAATGAGGTTCACCATGGACATCACCGTCGTCGGCCGCAACGCGGAGATCAGCTCCCGCCTGCGTGACTACGTCGAGGACAAGGCAGTCAAGGTCGAGCAGTACGACCCGCGCGTCCAGCGCGTCGAGGTCGAGGTCACCCACGAGCGCAACCCGCGCCAGGCGGACACCGCCGAGCGCGTGGAGATCACCGTGATCTCCAAGGGGCCGGTCATCCGCGCGGAGGCATCCTCCTCCGATCGCTTCGCCGCCTTCGACATCGCCATGGGCAAGCTGACCGAGCGCCTGCGCCGGGCGCGGGACCGCAAGAAGGATCACCGCCGCTACTCGGTGACCGTGCCCGACCCCGCTGACCAGGCCGGCACCGCCGCCCCCGCCCCCGCTCCTGTCCCCGACACCGACGACGCCCCCATCGAGGACTCCCCCGCCCCGCCGACGCAGCACGGCGTCGCCGTGGAGTCCCAGCTCGGGGACTCCCCCGTCATCGTGCGCCAGAAGCTCCACACGGCCCACGAGATGACGGTCGATGAGGCCCTCTACCAGATGGAGCTGGTGGGGCACCCCTTCTACCTGTTCATCGAGAAGTCCACCAAGCAGCCCTGCGCGGTCTACCACCGCCACGGCTGGACCTACGGCGTGATCCGGCTGGACGCCCAGGTGATCTGAGGCCTGCCGCCAGGGCCCGTGAGCGCGTCCCGGCTCGCATGATGACCGCGAGCCGGGACGAGTCATGCCCGACGCGTCGCGATCAGGGCAGGGGGAAGGACAGGTCGGTGACCTCTGTGGTCAGGACCCTCCATGTGGCGCCCGGGCTGTGCAGGATCTGCCCCGAGGAGTCGTGCAGCAGGAAGGTGCCGTCCGATCGGTTGGCGATGACGGTCTGAGCGCCGGGCACCCCGACGCTCTTCTTGGGCTCGATGCCGCCCACCGTGACGATGCGAACGCTGGGGATGCCCCCGTCCTCCTCCGGCGCGGCCAGGGTGCCCACCGAGCTCGGCGAGCACCAGAAGATCCCGGAGGTCCCCGGACCGCCGGCATGGCGCATCTCGCGGGCCACGCCCAGCCCTGTTGGCCGGCCGTCGTCGTCGCGCAGGATCACCGCCAGGCTCACCGATCCGCCGTCCATGCGCACCACGATCCGCTCGGACTCCACCGACAGGTCGAAGGCCTCGATGCCCTGGCCCGAGAGCCACGATGCCGTGGGGTAGACCTTCTGACCCGCCGCATCAACCGCTGTCAGCCAGCCCTCGGCCATGAGCCAGGCCCAGCCGTGACGGTCCACGATCGGTGCGCCCAGGCCCCCGGCATCGGCGGTGGGCTCGCCCACGGACAGGATGGCGCTGGCCGCCGTCCCCCCGGGGGCCAGGTGCAGCAGGCTCGAGGCGGACAGGGTGTAGACGCTGCCATCGGCCCCCAGCGCGGGATGGCGGCACTGAGCGGTTCCCAGGGCCTGGGCCGTGGCCAGGGTGTCGCGGGTCGTCCCGGTGCCCCGCACCACGTTGCCCTGGGCCATCCCCACCGGTCTGCCGATCTCCGGCACCAGCGGGGCGAGGTCGGCGGGACGCCCCAGGTCCTGGGCGCCGGCCAGGACCCGGACGTCCTCGACCTCATTGAGCTGGATCAGCGTCTCCTTGATCTGGGCCACCAGGAGGCCGCGCTTGGCGCTGCCGGGATCGGCATCGGCGCTGAGGCGAACGGTGGCCACGGCCGAGGCGGTGTCAATGGTCACCCCCTCGCCCTCCAGGGAGGAGAAGGAGGACAGGGCGGTGGTCACGCCCGGGGCCAGCCACTCCGAGGGCCCGCCGATGAGCCCGGCCAGCAGGTCACGCGCCGGGCTCTTGCGCGGATACCAGCGGATCTCCGGGATGCAGCGCTCGTGGTCGCGCGACAGGAAGGCCAGGCGGTAGGAGGCGAAGTGCTGAGTCAGCTGCGTCAGCGGCAGCAGGATGCCGGCATCCAGGCCCACGATCCTCCACTGAGAGTCGGCCGTGGTGGCCAGGGTGAAGGAGGTCTCGTGGACGGCGTCCTTGGTCGAGAGGATGAAGACGCCGTCGGCATCGCGCCGGCCGATGCTGCCGGCCGAGACCGTCACCGAGCCATCGGCGGATTTGACGACCTGGGGCTCACTGGTGCCGGAGTAGACCTGCACGGCCGCCATGGGCTGCCACTGCTCCACCGCCTGACCGGTGAGGAACTGGCGGGCGGTGGCGAAGTCATCGGAGAAGCCTGCGCTGACCGCCCGCAGGAAGCCGTAGACGATCTGCTCGGGGCTGGCATTGGGGGTCGGCCCCGGGGCGGTCTCGATGAGGGCATCGGAGTCGGTGGGCGCGATGGTCGACTGCTGGACCGCCCCCGAACGGGGCAAGGCGGTGCACCCGCCCAGCAGGGCGGCCCCCGCTCCCAGGCAGGCCAGACCCAGGGCACGACGGCGCGGCATATGAGCGGCCGGTCTCATCGCCATCGCGCCTCCTCCGCGGCCTCGGCAGGGGTCCGAGTCGAGGATCTGTCCCCAGGGAGGCGCACGACGACGCGGTCGGTCTCGCGCTCCTTGTCCGCGGCCGCCGGGCTGATGACCTCGCCGGCCAGGGGGATGTCGCCCAGCACCACCGTCTGACGCGCGCGGCGCGTCGCCGGGGCCGGGCCCAGAGGACTGACCAGGGAGGCGGTGCCGTGCTCGCCGGGGGCGTCGGCCGCCCCGGCTCGGGCGACCGCGGGAGCATCCTCGGGAATGAGGTCCAGGGGGCCGGGGCCGCGCAGCTTCCCCGGGGCGCCGTCCGGCCCCTGCTCCCGCGGCAGCACCAGCAGGAAGGAGGATCCTGCCGCCGGCCACCCCCAGGCCGCCAGCCTGCCGCCGTGAAGGATGGCGTCCTCCATCGAGATCGACAGCCCCAGGCCCGTCCCGCCCAGGCTCCGCTGGCGCGAGGGGTCGGCGCGGTAGAAGCGGTCGAAGACCTTGGCCACGACGTCCGGGCTCATGCCGATGCCATGATCGCGCACCCGCACGGCCACGGCGTCCTCGTCGACGGCCAGGGTCACGTCCAGGGGCTTGCCCTCGCCGTGCTCCAGGGCGTTGACCACGAGGTTGCGCACGATCCTCTCCACCCGGGTGACATCGACCTCGGCGACGGCGGGGGTGTCGGGCATATGCAGGCGCAGCGTGGTCCCGGTGGCCTTGAAGTGGAACATGGTGGTCTCGATGACGGTCTCGACCACCTCCGCCAGGTCGATGGTCTCCAGGCGGAGCTTGACATTGCCGGAGTCGATCCGGGAGATGTCGAGCAGGTCGGTGAGCATCTTCTCGAAGCGGTCCACGGAGTTGGAGAGCACCTCGATGCTGCGAAGGGCGAAGGGGTCGGAGATCTCCTCGCGGGCGTCGTCGATCTGCTCGGCGGCCAGGCGGATCGATGCCAGCGGGGTGCGCAGCTCGTGGGAGACGTCGGAGACGAAGAGCCGCTGGACCTTGGACAGGGACTCCAGGCGCTCGATCTGGTCCTCCAGGGAGGCCGCCATATGGTTGAAGGACTGGGCCAGGGTGGAGATCTCATCCTCGCCCTGCACGCTCAGGCGCTCCCCCAGCTCCCCCGAGGCCAGGCGCTCGGCCGCCCTGGCCGTGTGCCGCACGGGCGAGAGCACCCAGCGGGTGATGGCCCAGACCACCAGGATGATCATGGCCAGGAATCCCAGGCTGCCGATGGTGATGTTGCGCGAGGACAGGGAGACGATGCTCTGCTGGGACTCCAGGGAGTAGATGAGGTAGACCTCGTACTCCCCCGCCCGGGGAAGGTTCATGCGCGAGCCCACCACGATGCCCGGATCGGTGCCCCCCTCGGAATCGGGCACGGCCACGGACTGCCAGTACTGGCCCCCGCCCTTGTCCGTCTCGACGCGCTCGCGCAGCTCGGGGGTGATGAGGTAGTTGAGATCGGTGTCGGACTTGAGGTTGTTGGCCACCGTGGGCGAGGTCTCGCGCTGGCTGCGCTCCATGATGATCCCCACCCCGCCGGAGCCCGCCATGGAGTCCTTGATGGAGTTGATCTGCGCCTGGGCCACGGCATTGACCTCATCGACGGTCACGGCCGCATTGGCGTCGAACTCCCTTTGCGCCGCCGAGAAGCGCGACTGGGCGTCGCGCAGGACGACGTCGCGCTGGTCCTCGAAGACCTCGGAGCTGATGCGGCTGGTGACGAAGAACAGCAGCAGGGCGACGAGCAGCAGGCCGATCACCGTGGCGGCGAACACCATGCGCAGCTCAAGGCTGCGGCGCAGGAAGCCGGGCAGGGGCAGGGGACGGCCCAGCCGTCTCTGCGCCCTGGCCACAGGATCACGCGTCGGGCTCATCACGACTCAGGAGTCAGCACCGGTCGACGGCGAGGCAGGCGGCGCCGCGCCTCAGGAGGACTCCCCGACCCGGTAGCCCACGCCGCGCACGGTCACGACGATCGCGGGACGCTCGGGGTCCTTCTCAATCTTGGCCCGCAGGCGCTGGACGTGAACGTTGACCAGGCGGGTGTCAGCCGGGTGCTGGTAGCCCCAGACCTGGCTGAGCAGCTCCTCGCGGGTGAAGACCTTCCACGGCGAGCGGGCCAGGGTCACCAGCAGCTCGAACTCCAGGGGGGTCAGGGCGATGGAGGTCTCGCCGCGCTTGACCTGGTGACCGGCGACGTCGATGTCCAGATCGCCGGCTCGCACGTGCTCAGCGGCCCCGGGGTTGGTGCGGCGCAGTCGCGTCGAGACGCGGGCCAGCAGCTCCTTGGACTTGAAGGGCTTGGTGACGTAGTCATCCGCCCCGGCCTCCAGCCCGGCCACCACATCCTGGGTGTCGGTGCGCGCGGTGAGCATGATGATCGGCACATCGGACTCGGCTCGGATGAGCTTGCAGATCTCGACGCCGTCGAGTCCGGGAAGCATGAGGTCCAGCAGGACCAGGTCGGGGTTGACCCCGCGGAAGGTCTCCAGTGCCTGGGCCCCGTCATGACACAGGGTCGGGGTGTAGTTCTCCGACTCCAGCATGATGCCGATCATCTCGGCCAGGGATGCATCGTCATCGACGACAAGAATGCGCGTGCTCATGGGCATATCTTGGCACGAGAAGGCGCTTTGGGGGTCCACTTTGACACTGGGGTGGCGTTCACAATTTCTAACGGCCCTTTGTCAGGGTCCCATAGTTTCCTCGACGGAGACTATGTGATATCTGAAAATATGCTGAGCAGCACTGCTCGGCACCCCTCCTCCACGCCCAGGCCCACGCGATTCTCCTCCCGCAGAGGGAGGAGGGGCCCCCACGCTCATGCCAGCATGGCCCCATGAGCAACGAGAGTACTGGCTGGCAGCCCCCCAGTGAGGGCAGCGCCCCCGGCGCCCACGAGGTCCCCTCACCGCAGCATCAGCCGCAGTACGGCGCCTACGGCACGCCACCCCCCGGCCAGTACCCGCCGCCCGGGGCGCAGCAGCCATCGCCGGGTCCGTACCCCGGCGCGGGCTTCCGGCCCTACGGCCCGGGCGTCCTGGGCGACCCGCGCCCGGGGATCATCCCGCTGCGCCCCCTGAGCATCGGGGAGATCATCGCGGGCGCCTTCGAGGCCATGCGCGCCAACCCGCGCGCCATGTTCCTCCCCTCGCTGGTGGTCATGGCGGCCATGGGCATGGCCTCCGCGCTCATCACCTACCTCCTGACCAGCCGCTCGAACCCCCTGATCGATTACCCCGCCGGCGGCACCTCAGAGGCGGAGTCACTCCGGGAGCTGCAGAGCCTCCTCGTGGACCAGGGCGCGGCCAACTTCGCGTCGGGGCTGCTCAACGGACTGGCCGCCGCGATCCTCACCGGCCTGCTCATCGTGGCCGTGTCCCGCATGATTCTCGGCCGCGTGGCCTCCGCCGGGGAGATCTGGGAGCGCACCCGCAGTCGGGTCCCAGCGCTGATCGGCCAGACACTGCTCATCACCCTCATCCAGCTCCTCATCATGGCGGGCGCCGCGGCGGTCATGATCCCGCTGGCGATGCTCGCCGGGGAGGCCGACTCCCTGGTGGGCTTCCTGCTCATCCTGCTGCTGGGCATCGCCCTGGGCTCCATCGCCATCCTGGCCGTGACCTGCAGGCTGTGCCTGGCCCCGGCGGCCCTCATCCTGGAGAACATCGGCGTGATCGAGGGGATCCGCCGCTCGTGGGCACTGACCCGGGGATACTTCTGGCGCGTGCTGGGCATCCAGATCCTGGCCTGGCTCATCGTGTCCTTCACCCTGAGCCTGCTCAGCGGGATGATCGGAGGAGTCATCGGCGTGATCACCGCCATCCAGCCCGAGTTCGCGGCGGCGGGCTACGCCCTGGCCGCCTTCGTCGGCTCCGTGATCTCCGCCTTCGTCCTGCCCTTCTCGGCGGCGGTTGTCGCCCTGACCTACACCGACGTGCGCATGCGCTCCGAGGGCCTGGACATCGAGCTGCGCAGGGCGGCCGGGGCCTGAAGGCATGGTGATCACGCTCAGCCGCATGCCCGCCCTGGAGGCCCCTGCCACGCCAGGGGCGGATGAGGCGCGCAGGGCCGCGCGCGAGGAGCTGGCCCGTCCGATCTACCGCGAGCCGCCCAATCTGCTGGAGCGCCTGTGGGAGTGGATCCTCAAGCACGCCGATGCCAGCACCGCGATCCCCGGGGTCTCGCCCTGGGTCTCGGTGGTGATCGTCACGCTGAGCGCAACCCTCATCATCGCCGCCCTGGTCCTCCTTCTGCGCCGCCTGACCGTCCCCAGGCGGGCCGCGCGCCCCGGCGACGAGCTCTTCTCCGATGATAGGGACGCCGCCGCTCTGGCCCTGGCCGCGGATCAGGCGGCTCAGCGCCAGGACTACGCCACGGCCGTGATCGAGCGCTTCCGCGCCATCATCCGCTCCCTGGACGAGCACGGGATCATCGAGGAGTACCCGGGCATGACCGCCCTGGAGTCGGTTGGCCTGGCCGCTGAGGGCCTGCCGGCGGGCGAGGTCATCCTCGACCTGCGCCAGGCCGCCGCGCTCTTCGACTCCGTGCGCTACGGCGATGTGCTCGCCGGGCACGAGCAGGATGAGTGGATGCGAGACCTGGCCCAGCGCGTGACCCGGGCCGCCCGGTCCGCCTCCCGGCACCACCTGTCCGCGAGGGCCGGGGCATGAGCACCGCCCAGGCCGCCGGTGGGCGCCTGAGAAGCCGCCTGCGCTCCTGGCGCCCCACGGCACTGGCCCTTCTCGCCCTTCTGATCAGCGCGCTCATCGGCATTTGGGCGACCCCTCGGACCTCGAGCATCCCGATGGCCATTGACAACCCCAAGAGCGACGGCGCCATGGCCGTGGCCGAGCTCCTCGGCCACGAGGGCATCTCGGTCTCAAGCGCCAGCAGTGTCGACCAGGCCATCCAGGCGGCGAAGCGCGGCTCCAGCGTGGCGGTGATCAACCCCTCCGCGCTCAGCCAGACCGATCGCGAGCGCCTGGCCGAAGCCAAGGGCGACGTGACCGTCGTGGGGACGCTCTACTCGGATCTCACGGGACTGTCCCGGCTCTCCCCAACCGGCTCCTCCCTCCCGGAGTCCACCCCCACCGAGGCGCAGTGCGCCGATGAGGACGCCTCAGCGGCCCAGACCATCGCCTCCAGCCGGGGCTCGCTGTCCACCGACCAGTCCCCTGAGGCCATCGGATGCTTCCCGCTGCCCGCGGGCAGCTACGCCTACGCCGTCGAGCCCCTTCCCGGCGGAGGGACCCTGCGGGTCATCGCCGATGCCACCCTGGTGACCAATGAGCGCCTCGCGGACGAGGGTCACGCCGCCCTGGCCATCAGGGCGCTGGGGCACCACGAGGAGCTCGTCTGGCTCGACGCCGCACGGGCCTCCTCGGCGGAGAGTGTGTGGAACAGCCCCCTCACCCCGCCATGGCTGCCGGTGCTCATGCTCCACCTGTGCCTGGCCGCCCTGGTGACCGCCATCATCCGGGGGCGCAGGTTCGGCCCGATCATCACCGAGCCGCTGCCCACCGTCGTGCGATCCTCGGAGACCACGATCGCCCGCGGCCGCCTCTACCGCCGTGCCGCCGACCGCGAGCGCGCCGCCCAGGCCCTGCGCCGGGCCACCGCCATCCGCCTGGCGCGCACCCTGGGCATGGGATCGGCGGCGAGCAGGGACGATCTGCTCAACGCCGTGGCCTCCGCCTCGGGCCGACCCCGGCCCGCCGTCGCGGCTGTTCTGGATGGCCCCATTCCACCCAACGACCATGCCCTGGCGGCACTGGCCGTTGAACTCGACCAACTCGAGAGCGAGGTTCACGCCCATGGATGAACGCAGCACCGCCGACCAGCCCCAGGCGCACCAGCCAGGCCCGGGCGGGCACGCCGGCCACGCCGTCGGGCATCACCCCGGGCCCGAGCCCGGGGCGGCTGCCGGCACCGCGGCGCCGGCAGGCTCCTTCGCCCCCGGCGCGCCCGGGGGCGGCCCCGAGGCCACCGCCGGCCCCGCCGTCGATCCCCGCGAGCGCCTGGTCGCGGTGCGCTCGGAGGTGGGCAAGTCCGTCGTCGGTCAGGATGCGGCGGTCACCGGCCTGGTCATCGCCATGCTGGCGGGCGGGCACGCGCTCCTGGAGGGCGTGCCGGGCGTGGCCAAGACGCTCCTGGTGCGCTCCCTGGCCACCGCCCTGAACGTGGAGACCAAGCGGGTCCAGTTCACTCCCGACCTCATGCCCGGCGATCTGACCGGCTCCCTGGTCTACGACGCGCGCACGGCGGAGTTCTCCTTCAAGGAGGGGCCGGTCTTCACCAACCTGCTCCTGGCCGACGAGATCAACCGCACCCCGCCCAAGACGCAGGCCGCCCTGCTGGAGGCCATGGAGGAGCGCCAGGTGTCGGTCGACGGGCAGCCGCTCCCGCTGCCAGAGCCCTTCATGGTCATCGCCACCCAGAACCCGGTGGAGTACGAGGGCACCTATCCGCTGCCCGAGGCCCAGCTGGACCGCTTCCTGCTCAAGCTGGTCCTGCCGCTGCCCGAGCGGGCCCAGGAGATCGAGGTCCTGTCCCGCCATGCTGGGGGATTCGACCCTCGGGATCTGCCCGCGGCGGGACTGGCTGCCGTGGCCGGCCCCCAGGACCTGGCCGCCGCCCGCGCCCAGGTGCGCACCGTGGGGGCCTCCCCTGAGGTACTGGCCTATGTGGTCGACCTGGTGCGGGCCACGCGCTCGATGCCCTCGGTGGCCCTGGGGGTCTCACCGCGAGGCGCCACCGCCCTGCTGGCCACGGCACGAGCCTGGGCCTGGCTGGCGGGCCGCTCCTTCGTCACGCCCGATGACATCAAGGCACTGGCCCTGCCGGCCCTGCGCCATCGGATCCAGCTGCGGGCCGAGGCCGAGATGGAGGGCATCACCACCCAGTCGATCATCGAGTCGGTTCTGCGCTCGGTGCCGGTGCCGCGCTGAGGCGCGGTCATTCCCTGAGAGGCACTGCATGTTCGCGACCATGCGCATCCTATGGGTGATGCTCGCCGGCATCCCCCTGGTCATGCTGGTCCCCCGGCCCTCAACAGTCATGGCCTGGACGGGGGTGGTGGTCCTGCTCGCGGTGGGCGATGCCCTGGCGGCGCCCTCCGTGCGCAGCATGCAGGCCGAGCGCCGGGTGGCCCGGTCCGTGCGCTTGGGCGAGTCGACCACCACGACCCTCACTGTGACCAATGCCGGCAGGCGCACGGCCCGCCTGGTGCTGCGCGATGCCTGGCCGCCGAGCGCGGGGGCCAGCGGCGAGCGCGGCTCCCTGACCCTGCCGCCGGGGCAGCGACGGCGGCACAGCACCACCTTGAGGCCCTGGAGGCGCGGGGACCGCAGTGCCGGCCCGGTGACGCTGCGCTCACTGGGCCCCCTGGGCCTGGCCGGGCGCCAGGCCAATGTCTGGGCGCCGGCGCATGTGCGCGTTCTGCCGCCCTTCCACTCGCGTCGCCACCTGCCCTCGCGCCTGGCCCGACTCCGGGAGATGGATGGGCGCAGCGCCGTCATGGTGCGCGGTGCCGGGACGGAGTTCGACTCCCTGCGCGAGTACGTGGTGGGCGATGACGTGCGCTCCATCGACTGGCGCTCCAGCGCCCGGCGCGGGGAGGTGGTGGTGCGCACCTGGCGCCCTGAGCGCGACAGGCGGGTGCTGATCATCATGGACACCGGGCGCCTGGCCGCGGCCCGCCTGGGACAGGCGCCCCGACTGGACTCCCAGATCGAGGCGACCCTCCTGCTGAGCGCTCTGGCCTCCCACGCCGGTGACCGGGTCGATGTGCTGGCCCTGGACTACGAGGTCCGGGCCCAGGTCCGCGGCCAGTCCGGCCCGGCGCTGATGAGCGCCCTGGCAGACTCCTTGGCGCCTCTCGAGCCCCGCCTGGTGGAGCTGGACTGGACGCAGGTGGCCTCCCTGACCCACTCGCAGCTCTCCCAGCGCGCGCTGGTGGTGGTGATCTCGGCCCTGGACGGCGGAGGCGCTGATGCTGCCATGCTGCGCAGCCTGTCGGCGCTGGCCCGCCGCCACACCGTGGTGCTGGCCTCGGCCCTGGACTCGGAGCTGGATGATCTGCGCGCCCGGCGCGACAACGCGGAATCGGTGTATGTGGCGGCTGCTGCCGAGCGCGAGCGGGTGGAGGTCGACGCGCTGCGCAGTCGGCTGCGCCGCAACGGCGTGGAGGTGGTTGAGGCCAATGATCAGGGCCTGGCCCCGGCGCTGGCCGATGCCTATCTCGATCTCAAGGCGGCGGGTCGACTGTGAGCGGAGGCAGCCGCGGCGCCGATCGCCTGTGCCATCCCGGGGGCCTAGCCGGCCTCGGGGGCGGTGTATCCGGCCTCCTCCTCGGACAGGTCACCGGTCTCGCCCTCGCGCACGGCGCGGCCCCCCAGGATCAGGGTGTAGGCCCACAGCAGCGCCAGGGCCAGGGCGCCGACGACGATCTTGACCGCCCACGGGATGGGGGCCGGGGTGATGAAGGCCTCGATGATCCCGGCCAGTGCCAGCGCTCCTGTCAGGGAGGCGGCCACGGTGATCAGGGCGCGGCCCTCGGTGGCCAGGGCGGCGCCGCGGGAGCGGGGGCCGGGCACGAGCATGGTCCAGAACAGTCGCAGGCCCGCCGCGCCGGCAACGAAGATGCAGGTCAGCTCCAGCAGTCCGTGGGGGGAGATGAGGGCCAGGAAGTGGCCGAAGAGCCCGTGGTGGGCCATGATGGCGCCGGCCTGCCCCAGTACGACGGCGTTCTGCACCAGGATGTAGACCGGCAGGATGCCGGTGATGCCGCTGGCCACGCACAGCGCGGCGATGCGGGCATTGTTGGTCCACACCTGGGCGGCGAAGTCGGGGGCGTCATAGGTGGAGTAGTAGGCCTCGAAGGCCTCGTTGGCGTACTCCTCGAGCTGGCTGGGACTGCCCAGCGCCGCCATGGCCGCAGGATGGTGCAGGGTCCACACCCCCACCACCACGGCCAGGGCGATCTCGGCCACCATGACTCCCACCGTCCACCAGCGGATCCGATACAGCGCCGCAGGCATGGCGTGAGTGATGAAGCGCAGCCCGCTTCCCAGGCTCGTCTCCCTGCTCCCCGTCAGCCTGGCCCGGGCGCCCGCCACACGCGTGGAGAGTTCGGCCACCAGCTGCGGATCGGGAGCCGCTGTGCGCACCCGCGACAGGTGCCTGGCGCAGGCGCGGTAGAGGACCACGAGCTCATCGGCCTGCTCGCCGGTCAGTCGTCGCTGCGAGGCCAGCCGGTCCAGGCGGTCCCACTGATCGCGATGAGCCGCGGAGAAAGCATCAAGATCCACACAGGGAGTTTGCCATGGTGACACACGCACCCCCCTCCTCCGAGCGGAGGATCGAGAGGGACCTCATGATCACCGGCGAGGCCGTCGCCTTGGACGTGGTGCCGGCCACCGTGGCCTCGCGCCTGCTGTCAGGGATCATCGACTACAGCATCTACGGCACCGGTCTCTACCTCGCCGGCATCACCGCCATGGTTGTGGGAATCAGGCTGGGCCTGAACGACGCCGAGGGCGCCACCCTCATGGCTCTGTGCGCCCTGGCATGGTTCCTGCTGATCCCCCTGGCGGTGGAGTACTTCAGCAAGGGCCGCAGTGCCGGGCGCCTGGTGACCGGCACCCGGGTGGTGCGCGATGATGGCGGGACGGTCAACCTGCGCCATTGCCTGGTGCGCGTCCTGGTGGGCCTGGTCGAGATCTGGATCATCAGCCCGGCGCTGGCTCTCCTGGTGTGCGCAGTGACCAAGCGCGGCAAGCGCCTGGGGGATCTCCTGGCAGGGACCTATGTGGTGAGGATCCGCCATGGCGCTGCCAGGAGCATCCCCCTCATCATGCCCCCCGAGCTCGCCGCCTGGGCGAAGGAGTCGGATCTGCGCCGCATGCCCGGCGCCCTGTCCCTGCACGTGCGCACCTTCCTGCAGCGGACCTCATCCATGGCGCCGGTCCATCGCCAGCGCCTGGGGGCCGAGCTGGCGTCCTACATGGCCGAGTACGTCTCTCCCCCGCCTCCGGCGGGCACGCATCCCGAGCGCTTCCTGGCCGCCGTCATGGTCGAGCGCCGCAACCGGGAGCTGCTCCTAGAGCTCCGGGATCGCCAGTTGGAGGACGCCGTGCGCGCCGAGAGCACCCGCATCCGCGCCTAGCCCCCGTCGACGCACCCGCCGCAGCACCCGCCTCCCCCCCACCTGCCGAGGTAGACGTTTTCCGCCGAGGTAGACGCATTCACCGTCTACCTCGGCGGAAGATGTCTACCTCGGCGTCAGGGGCGCGGGGCGCTACTCCTTGTCGCCCTTGAGGACGCGCAGGTGCCCGCGGCGAAGGACCTCGCCCTCGGCGATCTCGGGGGGCGGCGGAAGCGGGGCCGTGACCGGGCCGGGCATGACCCCGCCGGGGCGGGGCCGGTGCTCCGCCGGCATGGGGGCCGGCCGGGGGGCGCGGGAGGCCTCGCGCACGGCGTCGGCCAGGGCGAGCAGGTCATCCTCGCTGGGCGGCGCCGGGGCGAAGTCCGTGGCCAGGCGGATGATCTGCCAGCCGCGCGGGGCGGTGAAGGAGTTGACATGCTTCTCGCACAGGTCATAGGCCTCGGGCTGGGCCTCGGTGGCCAGCGGCCCCAGCACGATCGTGGAGTCCGCGTACACGGAGGTCAGGGTGGCCACGGCGGGCAGCTCGCAACCGGGCCTGCGGCAGTGTCGGACTCTTCTCACGCCCGCAGGCTACCGTGCCGCTGCTCCTCACGTGGGCAAAGTCGGCCTACGCTGGCCACTGTGACCGACCTGTACCATTCCGCCGCCTCGGGGCGGGGCGCTCCCAGACGGCGCAGGCGGGATCGGCACGGCAGGGGCCTGCGAGGGCCGGTCCTGCCCCCGAGCCTGCCCGGCTGGCGCACCCGGGCCGAGCGCTTCGACGACATGGTCGTGGCCACCGCCCAGGATCTGGCGCTTCACTGGCCGCAGGTCGAGGAGGTCCAGTTCGCCGTGGAGGAGGTGCCCCCCTCCGATCCGGCCCCGTGGGAGGGGTCCGTGGTGCTGGGGCGGGGATTCGCCGCCGAGCCCCGGGCGGGTCTGCCTGCCCGGGTCATCATCTACCGCCGTCCCGTGACCTCCCGCGCCGCTGACGCCCAGGAGCTCTCCGAGCTGGTGCGCCACGTGGTGATTGAGCAGGTGGCCCTCATGCTGGGCCGCCGTCCCGAGGAGATCGACCCCGACTCCCGCCCCTGAGCGGCCAGGCCCCCACTGCCGCCCAAGGCCGACGCGCCTGCGGGATGGGACTCAGTTCAGGATGATCTGCTTGCGCTCCCCCGAGGAGGCGTCGGGCACGGCTGGGACCACGGAGATGAGCGTGCCGGCCGTGGCCTGCGCGGCCTGGGCCGTCACCACAGTGGCTGCGCCCAGGCCCTCGGTCCCGCCCTCGGCGCTCAGGGTCACCGCGCTGACCTGCGTGGGCACCTCGACGGCGACCGTCCTGGAGGCGGGCACCACGACATCCTGGTGCCAGGACCCGGCAACATCGGCGAGCCTCACGGTGCGCCTGGCGCCGCTGTTGGACAGCGACACCGTCGAGGTCAGCCCCCCGGATCGGGGGATGGACAGGACGCCGTGGGCAACCGCGTCAGGGGCCGCCGGCTGGATCCAGGCCTTGTCGCGCATGAGGACGCCGGAGCGGGCGGGGTACTCCGCGGCGGTGCGCACCAGGCGCACGCCTGAGGCCACCGGCATATCGGAGGTCACCCGCACGCCATAGGCCCCCGGGGCCACGCCCCGCAGGGAGATGTCGAAGACCGAGCCGGGGTCGATGGCGACGTCCTGGGCGCCGGGAAGGGGGGAGGCGCCGTCGGGCCCCACCATGGTCACGCTCACCGTGGCGGCCTCGGAGTGGGGGTTGGCCACGCGCACCACCGAGGCCTCCCCCGAGGCGGCCCCGGTCCCGGAGGTCGCATCGCCCTGGGCCCCGCCCTCGACGATCTCGACGCCGGGGATGAGGCTGTCGGTGGACGGGCCCGCCCCCGGGGTGATGAGGTCCACCCCGGCGGGCGTCTCGCCCTCCAGGGACTCGGTCGCCAGCGCGGGGACCACGGAGCCGCCCTCAGCCTCGATGGACAGGGCCAGGCGCTCATCCTGGCTGTCGCCGCTCTCCAGCAGCATGGAGGCGGCCTTGCCCGCGGAGATCGTCACCTCGCCGTTGCTCGGCAGTGACAGGCGGCCCGAGGAGCCGTAGAGGGCGACCTTGACGGTCACCGAGGTCACCCCGGGGTTCTCCAGGCGCAACTCGGCCGAGGCGCCCAGGGCCGCTGATCCGCCGACGATCCAGGCCACGGACTGGGGCTGGGTGCAGGGCGCGGCGCTCAGGCCCCGCAGCTCACCGCCCGGGGTCAGGGAGGTGACGACCCCGGCGGCGCTGGCGGCCCGCTCCCCCGCCGACTCGATGGTCAGCACGCCGCCGGAGGCCGTGTCCATGGAGGTGGTGGCGCCCGCATCCAGCGCCTCCTGCCCCCATGTGGCCTCTGCGGCCTGCCCGACCGGGGTGATGACCGTGTGCGAGGTCGTCTCGCCCGCATCGACGACGGCCAGGGTGTTCTTGGGCGCGGCCTGACAGGCGTAGACAGCGGTGCCCCCGGACTCCACGACGCTGAGCGCCTCGACCGGCGCGGCGGGGGCGGCCGGGGCGCTCCTGCCCCACAGGACCAGTCCGGTGGCAGCGGCTGTCAGAAGCAGGGCGGTGGTCACCGCGGTGGATCGGCGAGCCAGGGACCGCCAGGTGCGGGGGCGCGACGGGCGCCGGCGGGGCCTGCGCGGGCCCCGGCTCCGGGAGGCTCCGGTGTCACCGGAGGCGCCGGGCTCGGGCTGACTGGCCTGCTCGTCCCCGGGACCCTCATCCGGCGAATCGGCTGCGGCACGATCCGGACCGTCCGCCTCGGCGCCCTCATCGGCCGGCGCGGAGAGCTCCAGGTCAGCGGCCGGGACTCCCGTCCCGCCGTGCTCAGGGTCTTCGGTCCCCTCATGGTCGCCGGCTCCGAGCTCGAGGTCAGGGTCATCCCCGGGGGCGGGTGCGTCTCCGCGCCCGATGCCCTGCTCACCGTCCGAGGGCGCAGCCGCGGCCTGCGCCTCATCCGCCTGGGAGCCGGCAGGCCCCTGGCCGGTCTGCGGCGCCCGGGGGACGGGGCCGGCAGTCTCGGCGGAGTCGGCGGGCTCAGCGGCGTGCTCGTGGGACCGGGTCATGCGGCATCCTTCCCGCGGCGCAGTGGCAGGGCCGCGATGAGCGTCAGCGCCCAGACGGCCCAGATCACTCGCGTGTGGACGACGGCGCTGGTCGAGGCGTGAGTGATCCGAAGCTCTCCACCCTGGGCGGGCAGGGTGAAGGCCTGCTTCCACGTGCCGTCCAGGTCCTGGGCCGTGGCCGGCTCCAGGGGCCGGCCGTTGAGGGTGGCCCGCCAGCCGCGATCGGCGCGCTCGGCCAGGACGAGGCTGCGCCCCTGGCCGCCCGCGGGGATGGTGACGGTGGTGGAGGACTGACCGGTCCAGGCCAGGGTGGTGCTGGCGCCGTCCTCAACGAGGCGCAGCCTCGCGGGCTCGCGGATGGCCCCGTTGGCGGGCACCACGCGCCAGGCGGTGCCGGTGCCGGTGCGGGCCAGCTGCTCCAGGCCGGGGGTGGAGGCCAGGGCCGCTCGCGCATCGGCGGTGACCTCGTCACCGGAGGCGTTGCGCAGCACGATGACGGCGATGCCGTGCTCGGCCAGGGCCTGGGCGGCGTCCTCGTCCTGCCCCGCGGTGACCCGGCCGACCAGGCCGGTGAGCGAGGCGTCGGCCTCGTCCTGGAGCTCCAGGGCTGCCGGCGCGCTGGGTGGGTTGAGGCCTCGCAGGGCTGCGCCGGCCCGATCGAGCAGTTGGGCGTGGTGGACGGCCGGCAGGGCGTCGCTCATCTGGACGCCTGCGCCCCGCCACACCGACACGCTCAGGCCCTGGGGCGTGGAGGCGAGGATGAGGACCCTGCCCTGGGCGGGCGAGGACTGGATCTGGGAGCCGATCAGCGGGATCTGCTGGGTCCCCGGCCTCAGGGCCATGATCTGGGGATCGCCCTGCGGGGAGGCCTGGGCCGCCCAGGTGGCTCCGATCAGCCCGGGCCCCAGGAGGGCCACGGCGCAGGCCGCCGCCAGGACGGGGCGCCGCAGCCGCGAGGGCAGCCGGTAGGACTGGGCCAGGGCGGCGTCGGCGGCGGCCAGGGCGGCCAGGAGGAAGCCGGCGATGCTCAGGGACAGGCCGGTGCCGGCCCAGCCGGTGACCAGGACGGTGCCCGCGCCGTCGACGGCGGTGCCCACGGCCGTGACCACCCGGACGCTCAGCGCAGCCAGGGCCAGTCCGCCCAGGGCCAGGAGGATGCCGGTGCGGGCGCGCGCGCCCGCGGAGCCGGGGATGAGCAGGCCGGCCAGCCCCACCAGGGGCACGAGCACCAGGAGTGCCTTGGCGATCACGGCCACGATGGTGCCCCCGGGGATAAGCGCGTCCAGGTCCCCCGGGGACCCCAGGAGCAGGTCGATGCTGGAGGGCGTGGAGGCGGCCAGGGGCGCACCGGCGTCGGCCAGGATCAGGCGCAGGGCGTCGACCCAGCCGTGCTGGCGCGCCAGCACCGCGGCCTGGGACCAGGCGGGGGCGGCGGTGGCCAGGATCGGTGCCGCGGTCAGCACCAGCCGCAGCCTGCGTCGCGAGAGCAGGGCCACGGCGGCCAGGACCAGCAGGAGGATGGGCGCCGTGGCGGGGGCGGCGGCCACGACGACGGACAGGAGCAGTCCTGCCAGGGCGGCCGCGGCCGCCGAGCCGGGGCCGTGGCTCGGCTGGGAGGCGTTCGGCGCGCCGTGCTCGGCGGGGCTCCGGTGCGTCCCCGAGGCCGGGGAGGCGCCAGCCGTCTCCTCCGGGGCCTGGTCGGCAGCCTCAGCTGAGTCAGCTGAGTCAGCTGAGTCAGC
Source organism: Actinomyces slackii (assembly GCF_900637295.1). NCBI lineage: Bacteria > Bacillati > Actinomycetota > Actinomycetes > Actinomycetales > Actinomycetaceae > Actinomyces > Actinomyces slackii. The sequence continues at coordinate 3,040,959 of NZ_LR134363.1, forward strand.
CGGGTCAGCCGGGGCGGGCGAGTCCGGCGCCGGGGAGGCCTTGGCGGCGGCCCTGCCAGCACTGCCGGCACTGTCAGCACTGCCAGCCTGCTCGCCGCTCTCGACGTCCTCATCCGGCTCCTCGTCCAGGTGGGCGAGGTCCTCGATGCGGTCGTCGGCGAAGCGGTCCAGCTCGGCGCGCTCGGCGTCGGTGAGCAGGTGGGCACCCACGAGACCGGAGACCACGACGTCGCGGCGGTCGACGCCCTGGGCCCTGGCCAGGGCCAGCAGCGCCCAGGGCAGGACGAGGTGCACCAGGAGCGGGGCCAGGCGCCCCTGCCCCAGGGCCAGCAGGCCGGTGGGGGCCAGGCCCCAGGCCAGGGCCGCCCAGGCTCGCAGCGCCACGCGCCGGGTGATGGTCCCCGCGGCGAACCAGGCGCCCAGAACGGCCAGTGGGATGGCGGCGAGCAGGAGGATCTTGACCAGGGTGGTCGAGCCCATGCCCACCAGCGCCGCCAGGGCCATGAGGCCGGCCAGGATCGCCAGCAGGGGCGTGGGCCCGCCGGGGCGGCCGTCACCGGTGGGCAGCCAGCTGCTCCAGGCGGCCGACCAGGACTGGTGCCAGGTGCCCAGCTCGGTCAGGGCCCCGCCGGCGACGCTGCGGGTCAGGATGAGGTGGGACATGCCGGCGCCGGCCACGATCAGGGCCAGGACCATGAGTCCGGCCAGGGTGCGGCGCCGGGATCGGGCCAGTCCCGCCAGCTCGCGCAGCTCCAGCTCGCTGGGGGCCTTGGCCCGGGCGATGCGCTCGCGCTCCTGGCGCACCCGGTCTCGCCGCACGGCGCGGATCTCCGAGGCGGAGACGTAGAGGCGGCTCAGCGCTGAGCGCGGAGCCCCGGTGTGCTGGGCCAGGCGCCGCCTGCCGGCACGGATGAGGGAGGAGCGGCCGGCCAGGGCCAGGGCCGCCGACATCTCGTCGCTCGCCAGTCCGGCCGCCTTGGAGGCCAGCCGCCAGGTCGCCCGGGCGACGCCGAGCACGAGGAACCAGCCCAGGAGCATGGCCACGGGGCGCGTGGAGAAGGCCGCCCAGTTGGTCAGCTGGGCCACCCGGCGGGCGCGGTAGGAGCGCTCGGGGTCGGGGCTGGGCAGGCGGGTGGCCGGGGCGGCCTCGCCCTGGGCGTCCTGGTGGCGCGCGGCGCGCAGGCCCAGGTAGCCGGCGCGGCGGTGGCGGATCACGGCCCCCGGCTCGACGACGACGCGGTAGCCGGCCAGGCGCGCCGCCCGGGAGAGCTCCAGCCCATCGCCGAAGGGCCCCAGCCAGGGCGCGGTTCCGCCCAGCTCCTCCCACACCGAGCGCGCGATGAGGGCGCCCGCGGTGCCCACGGCCAGGACGTCGCTGCGGTCGTCGTACTGGCCCTGGTCGACCTCGCCGGGGACGATGTCATTGGCCCGCCGGGCCGAGGAGGTGGCGCGCAGCCCCACCTCCAGGAGCTGGGAGGGGTTGTCCCAGTCCACCTGCTTGGGCCCCACGATGCCCACCGAGCGGGCGTTGGCCGCCGCGGTCAGCAGCGCCTGGAGACAGTCGGGCTCGGGGGCGGAGTCGTCGTGGAGGAGCCAGAGCCACAGCCCCTGGCCGGTGGCCTCGGCGCCGTCGACGATCTCGGCCACCAGCTGGCGCTCGTGGGTGGTGATCGGGGACATGGCCCCGGTGGGGCCGGTGATGGGGCCCGGCCCGCTGCTGCGGCGCCTACGGGTCGCCATGCCGGCGGGGCCATCGGCTGCGCGATGCCTGTTGCCCGAGGCGATGAGGGCGGAGTAGGACTCCAGGCCCCTGGCCACGGCGTCGCCGAAGGTCGAGGCCTCGCCCGAGCGCACGATGCGCACGGCGCTGACGGCGTCCAGCCCGGCGGCCTCGACCAGCTCCTCGATGGGCGTGCCGTCGCCCAGGCCGTTGGCCCGTGAGGCGACGTCGACGATGAGGACGACCTCCGGGGCCCGGCTCTGGGCGGCCAGGCCGCGCAGAGTGTCAGCCAGAAATGGGGTAGCCCCGGCTGTCACGACAACAGCCAGGGCTCCGATGTGATCGACTCCCCCGATGGAGCCTGCACGATTCATACGGCGCGACGCTTGAGCTTGCGGCGCTCACGCTCCGACAGACCGCCCCAGATGCCGAAGCGCTCATCGTTGGCCAGGGCGTACTCCAAGCACTCCTCGCGGACCTCGCAGGTGGCGCAGACCCGCTTGGCCTCACGGGTCGAGCCGCCCTTCTCGGGGAAGAATGCCTCCGGGTCGGTCTGGGCGCACAGGGCGCGCTCCTGCCATGCCAGAGGGCCCTCATCGAGGTCGTCGCCACCGCCGAAGAGGAGGAGCAGCGCGTCGGTGTCAGGCTCCTCGGGGCGCGTCAGTGGTCCCTCGCCGAGGATGTTCCACATATCGGCCTCCCTTCAGTTCGACGTTATTACCAGAAGAATTACATGCGTGTGAGACCGCCCAGTCAAGCCGGAGAGGGAAAGTTGACCCTCTCGTGATCATCGACACCGTTCCTTGACATTCCGCGGAGATCTCGGTCTGGATCAGACCATATGGCAACTTCCTACAAATCTGCTGGGAGGAGGCCGCAGTGAACCTGACAACCCTTGGAATCACGGGATTCCGGCATAATTACACCGATGTGAGACGTGTCCCAGGACCCCGTGGCGCGCGCGGCGACCGGCCGGTCGGCTCCGTGATTTCTGTCGATCTGGTTCAATTCCCGCATGCCCACCGACCCCCTCACCCGCCTGCTGGGCGCCGATGATTCTCATCGCCCGCGCCTGGTGTGGTATAGCGACTCCGAGCGCATCGAGCTGACCGGCCACGTGCTGGCGATGTGGCTGTCCAAGACAGCAGGGCTCATCGACACCGAGTCGCAACCTCCGCAGGGCCTGCACCTGGGAGCCCCGCTCCACTGGCGCACCGTGGCCTGGGCCTGCGGCGCCTGGCTGGCGGGCCGGGAGGTGATCCTCGGCAGCGGGCCCCTGCTCGCCGAGGCGGGGATCGTCCCGGGCCTGTCCATGGCCTTCACGCCCGAGGAGCTCTGCCCCAGCGCCGAGGCCCAGGCCCTGTGCCCGCAGGACTCCCTGGCCGTGCGCTGGCCCGGCCGGCTGCCCCCTCTGGTGCTCGACGGCGCAGCCGACCTCATGTCCCAGCCCGACTCCTACTCCCCCGCCCCGGCCCAGCCCCATGACCGGGCCCTGACCCGCCTCGCCCCGGATGGGAGCCTCAGCTCGCTCACGCGGGCGGAGCTGCTGGACGGCCTGGTGGATGCCGGCGGGGCCGATGCGGCCCGAGCAGCCGATCCGGCCGGCAGTGCCGGACCAGCCGGACCAGCCGGACCAGCCGGACCAGCCGGACCAGCCGGACCAGCCGGACGCGCCGAGCATGCCGGCCGCGCCCGCGCGGTCCTGGTGCGCCGCCAGGACCGCGCCGGGGCACTGCGCGAGGTGCTGGGCGCATGGGGCCAGGGCCGCTGCGCCGTCATCCTGGCGCCGGGCACCAGCCGCGAGCGCGCGGCCCTGGCCGCCCGCCAGGAGGGCTGCTGAGCGCCCCGACTCCCCCGCGCGCGCCCGCCTCCCCAGCCCGGGGCATGAGCGTGGAGTCAGGGCGCTGGGGTTCGGGGGTCAGGGCACGTCGGCCTGGATGAGGGTGCCGTGGCCGGAGGCGGTGACGAGGCGCTCGTGGGCGCCGACGAAGACCGCCTGGCCCTGGGCCAGCTCCAGGCCGCCCTCCGAGGTGGACAGGACCGCCGCCCCCTCCACGGCGAGGATGATGCGCGGCCCGCGGCCGGGAATGGTCAGCGAGCCGTCCTGGGGCGCCACCGAGGTGACCATGAGCTCGAAGTCGTCCACCGGCGCGTAGTAGGCCCGCGTGCCATGCGCCAGGTACTCCGGCGCGGGCCTGACGGGCGGCGCGGCCACGTAGTCCACGCAGGCGAGCATCTCGGGGACATCGATGCGCTTGGTGGTCAGCCCCGCGCGCAGCACATTGTCAGACGATGCCATCACCTCCACCCCCAGGCCGGAGATGTAGGCGTGCACGCAGCCCGCGGGCGCGAAGAGCACCTCGCCGGGATGGAGGGTGACCGGGTTGAGCAGCAGTCCTGCGGCCACGCCCGGGTCCCCGGGGAAGGTGCGCGCCATCTCCAGGGCGTTGGCGTCGGCGCGCGGCGAGGGCGAGGCCCCGGCCTCATGGCGGGCGGCGATCTCCAGGACCAGCGAGTCGATCTCCTCGGCGGTGGGGCGGGTGGCGTGGGAGACCAGGTCGGTGAAGACCTGCCGGATGCCGAAGCGGGTGGGGTTGAGGCGCAGGGTGCGGCGCATGCGCCGGGCCAGGGGCGAGTGCAGCTCCCCCAGCACCTCGGCCACGCGGCGCGGGGCCCGGAACCCGGCCACGGCGTCGAAGCGGGTCAGGGCCATGACCATCTCGGGCTTGTGATTGGGGTCCTTGTAGTTGCGCTCGGCGCTGTCCAGGGGGATGCCCGAGGCGCTCTCCAGGGCGTAGCCCTCCATGGCCTGCTCCAGGCTGGGGTGGACCTGGAGGGACAGGGCCTGGCGAGGGGCGATGATCTTGAGCAGGAAGGGCAGCTGGGCCCCGAAGCGGCGGATGACGTCCTCGCCCAGGAGGCGCTGGGGATCGCGATCCAGCATGGCGGCCAGGGTCGGGGCGGCCCCCGGGCCGGCGTCGTCGGGCCCGGGCAGGACCCGGGTGGGGCCGGCGGGATGCGCCCCGTACCAGGCCTCCGCCCAGGGCTCACCGTCCCCGGCGATCCCGATGAAGTCGGGGATTGCGGTGGTCGAGCCCCAGTCATAGCGCTGACGGGCCGGGTCGAGGCGCCTCATGGGCTCTCACCGTACAGCCCGCCCCTGCGGCGCCCCATGGTGAGATCCCACGATTCACGTTATGAGGCCGCATGCGTCACACTATGGCCCATGCGAGGCATCATCCTGGCCGGGGGCTCCGGCACGCGACTCAACCCGATCACCCTGGGCACCTCCAAGCAGCTGGTGCCGGTCTACGACAAGCCGATGATCTACTACCCGCTGTCCACGCTCATGCTGGCGGGCATCCAGGACGTCCTCGTCATCACCACCCCCCATGACGCCCCCAGCTTCCACCGGCTGCTGGGCGATGGCTCACAGCTGGGGGTGTCCCTGTCCTACACCGTCCAGGAGGTGCCCAACGGCCTGGCCCAGGCCTTCGTGCTGGGGGCCGATTTCATCGGCGAGGAGTCCGCCGCCCTGGTCCTGGGCGACAACATCTTCTACGGCCCGGGCATGGGCACCCAGCTGCGCCGCCACACCAGCCCCGAGGGAGGCGTGGTCTACGCCTACCAGGTGGCCGATCCCACCGCCTACGGCGTGGTGGAGTTCGATGCGGACTTCAAGGCCATCTCCATCGAGGAGAAGCCGGCCCGCCCCAAGTCCGACTACGCCGTGCCCGGCCTGTACTTCTACGACAACGACGTCGTCGAGATCGCCAAGAACCTGGAGCCCTCGGCCCGGGGGGAGTACGAGATCACCGACGTCAACCGCACCTACCTGGAGGCAGGCCGCCTGAGTGTCGAGGTCCTGCCCCGGGGCACGGCGTGGCTGGACACCGGGACCTTCGACTCCCTGGCGGATGCCACGAGCTTCGTGCGCACGGTCGAGGCCCGTCAGGGGATGAAGATCGGGGCCCCCGAGGAGGTGGCCTGGCGCATGGGCTTCATCGACGACGACGGCCTGCGCCAGCGCGCCGAGCCCCTGGTCAAGTCCGGTTACGGCCAGTACCTCCTGGGCCTGCTGGAACGAGGCAGACGCTGAGGGAGCGCTGAGGGGGCGCTGTGCCGCCCTATGATGTCCCCGTCGTCAACCCGAGGAGCACCATGGCCTCCACGCCGCCCAGGACACTGGTCATCATGCCTGCCTGGAACGAGGAGGCGGCGATCGCCGGCACCATCGAGGAGCTGCGAGCCACGGTCCCGGGCTTCGACCTGCTCGTGGTCGACGACGGCTCGCGCGACGCCACGGCGGCGCGGGCCCGCGCCGCCGGGGCCCTGGTGCTGGTCCTGCCCTACAACCTGGGCGTGGGCGGGGCGATGCGCGCGGGCTACAAGTACGCCCAGCGCTTCGGCTATGACCGCGCCATCCAGGTCGACGCCGACGGCCAGCACGATCCGCGGGACATCGAGCGGGTCCTGGCGGGGCTGGAGCATGCCAATATCTCCATCGGGGCGCGCTTCGCCGAGGCCGGCGCCTACCGGGTGCGCGGCCCGCGCCGGTGGGCCATGGTCATGGTGGCCGCGATCGTGGGGCGCATCAGCGGCACGCGCCTGACGGATGTCACCAGCGGGTTCCGGGCGGCCGACCGTCGGGCCATCGACCAGTACTGCCTGCACTACCCGGCCGAGTACCTGGGCGACACCATCGACTCCCTGGTCATCGCCGTGCGCTCGGGGCTGCGCGTCAGGCAGGTGGGGGTCTCCATGCGCGCGCGCCAGGCGGGCACGCCCTCGAACAACCCGGTCAAGGCCGCGGTCTACCTGGTGCGCTCCATGTTCGCCCTGCTGGTCTCCCTGACACGCCGACCGGCCTCCAGGCGGCAGGCCGCCGACCCCGTCCCGCCCACCACCGACGAAGGCTGAGCGATGCCCACCACCCTGTTCATCCTTGCGGTCATGGTCGCCTCCATGATCCTCATCGTCGCCCTGCTGCGCTCGGGCCGGCTGCGGGAGAAGTACGCGGCCCTGTGGGTCGTCATCGGGCTGACGATCACCCTCCTGGCGGCGGTGCCCCAGCTGCTGGGCATGGCCGCGGCCCTCCTGGGCTTCGAGGTCCCCTCCAACCTGCTCTTCGTCCTGGCGATCTTCCTGCTGCTGGGGGTGACGCTCCACCTGTCCATGGAGATCAGCCGCCTGGAGGATGAGACGCGCACGCTGGCCGAGGAGGTCGCCCTCCTCAACCTCGTCGTCGACTCGGCCGGCCTGACCCGGGGCCCCGACGACGACGCCCCGTCGCCGCAGGCCGGTCCCCGGCCCCCCGATGCGGACTGATCCCTCGAGGGAGGGGCAGGACACATCCCCACATGTTCACGCAACGACCGCTTGGTGCTATTCTCGAACACGACCGTGAAGGCATCTTCAGTGAACAGGCGATGATCCCATGCCCGACATGCCCGCAGCCGCCCCCTCAGGGTCCGCGGCTGAGCCCACCGTGCCGGCCCAGCCGGCCCAGCCGGCCCAGCCGGCCCAGCCGGCCCAGCCGACTCAGCCTGCCCAGACACCCCAGTTGACCCAGCCCCAATTCGACATCCTCTACGCCCTGCTGAGGGCCGGGAGCGCCCTGACCCAGCGCGAGCTCCACACCGCCACCGGGATGTCCCTGGGAGCGGTCAACACCGCGGTGCGCGAGTGCGAGGCCCTGGGCCATCTCGCCGAGCGCCGGCTGACCGAGGCCGGTCGGGCCGCGCTGGAGCCCTACCGGGTCGACAACGCCATCATCATGGCCGCCGGCCTGTCCCAGCGATTCGCCCCCATCTCCTACGAGCGCCCCAAGGGCATCCTGCGCGTGCGCGGCGAGGTCCTGGTCGAGCGGCAGATCCGCCAGCTCCAGGAGGCCGGGATCACCGACATCACCGTCGTGGTGGGCTACAAGAAGGAGTACTTCTTCTACCTGGCCGAGAGGCTCGGCGTGAGGATCGTGGTCAATGACGACTACACCAACCGCAACAACAACGGCTCGCTGTGGGTGGTGCGCCAGGCCCTGGGCAACACCTACGTGTGCTCCTCGGATGACTACTTCACGGTCAACCCCTTCGACTCCCACGTCCACAAGGCCTACTACTCGGCCCAGTACGTCGAGGGCCCCACCGAGGAGTGGTGCCTGATCACCGGGGCGGGCGGGCGCATCACCGGCGCCCAGATCGGCGGGCGCGACGCCTGGACCATGCTCGGGCACGTCTACTTCGACCGCGCCTTCTCCGCGACCTTCCGGCGCATCCTGGAGGAGGTCTACCACCTTCCCGAGACCCCGCCCAAGCTCTGGGAGGCGATCTACATCGACCATGTCAAGGAGCTCGACATGGTCATCCGCCGCTACCCCGACGGCGTCATCAACGAGTTCGACTCCCTGGACGAGCTGCGCGGGTTCGACCCCCTGTTCTTGGAGAACGTGGACTCCGAGTCCCTGGACAACATCGCCTCGGCCCTGGGCTGCCCCAAGACGGAGATCCGCGACCTCTACCCGCTCAAGCAGGGGATCACCAACCTGTCCTGCCACTTCACGGTGGGCGACAAGGAGTACCTCTACCGCCACCCCGGCATCGGCACGGACAAGATCATCAACCGGGAGGTCGAGTTCGAGGCCCTGCGTCTGGCCTGCGAGCTGGGCCTGGACCGCACCTTCCTGACCGGCGATCCGGCCAAGGGCTGGAAGATCTCCTCCTTCATCCCCGACGCCCACACCCTGGACCCCTCCCGGCCCGGGGAGCTCGAGCAGGCCATGCGCATGAACCGCGACCTCCACACCAGCGGCGCGCAGCTGTCGCGGAGCTTCGACTTCGTCCAGGAGGGGATGAGGTATGAGAGGCTCCTGGAGGAGCACGGCCCCATTGACGTGCCCGGCTACGCCGAGCTGCGGGACAAGGTCGTGCGCCTCAAGGCCCATGCCGACGCCGATGGCTTCCCCATCGTCGCCAGCCACAACGACCTGTCCTTCGTCAACGTCCTGGTGGACGCCACCGGGCGCCTGGACCTCATTGACTGGGAGTACGCCGGCATGTCCGACGTCGCCAGCGACTTCGGGACGCTGGTGGTGTGCTCCGAGCTGAGCCCCGAGCAGGCGCAGACCGCCCTGACCGCCTACTTCGGGCGCGAGCCCACCGCCGTCGAGCGCCGCCACTTCTGGTCCTACGTGGTCTTCGCCGGGTGGTGCTGGTACGTGTGGGCCCTGGCCAGGGAGGCCGAGGGCGACGACGTGGGCATGTGGCTGTTCATCTACTACCGTCACGCCGCCGAGCACGTCGACGCCCTGCTGGAGTCCTACGAGTCCGGCGCCGAGGAGCTGGACGCCCACCTGAGCGGCCACCGCCTGAGCACGAGGAGCGGGTCATGAGGTTCGGCATCATCAGCGGCTGCCTGTGGGGCCTGGACACGGTGGTGCTCGGCATCGCCCTGGCCATGTCCCCCTTCCTGGGGGCCGGCCAGGCCTCCCTGACCGGGGCCCTGCTCCACGACGCCATCTCCGCGATCATCCTCCTGGTCTACATGGGGGCGCGCGGGCGGCTGCGCCACACCCTGGAGGCGGCCAGGACCGGCAGCGGCAAGGCCGTCATGGCCGGGGCGGTCATGGGCGGGCCCGTGGGCATGACCGGCTACCTCATCGCCATCAACAACATCGGCCCGGGCTACACCGCCATCATCTCCACCTTCTACCCGGCTGTGGGCACCCTGCTGGCCTTCCTGCTGCTCAAGGAGAGGATGCGGCCCCGCCAGATCGTGGCGCTCATGGTGGCCCTGGCCGCGATCATCGTCATCGGCTGGTCCTCCTCGACGGCGCAGACCCCGGGCTCGCCGGTTATCGGGGTGGTCGCCGCCCTGGCCTGCGTCCTGGGCTGGGGCTCCGAGGCCGTCATCCTGGCCTGGGGGATGCGCGATGACAAGGTGGACAATGAGACGGCCCTGCACATCCGCCAGACCGTCTCGGGCCTGTCCTACCTGGTCGTCGTCGCGCCCGTGGCCGGCATCATCGGCTTCACCGCCCAGGCCACCGTGTCCCCCTCGGTCGGGGTCGTCTTCCTGGCCTCCCTGGCGGGCGCGGTCTCCTACCTGTTCTACTTCCAGGCCATCGCCCATATCGGCGCCTCGAGGGGCATGGCCCTCAACATCTCCTACTCGGCCTGGGCGGTGGTCTTCGCCCTGGTCCTGCTGGGGACGGTGCCCACAGTCCTGGATGTGGTGTGCTGTATCGTCATCCTGGCAGGCACGGTGCTCGCCGCGACCCCCGACCTGACCGATCTGCTCCCCCGGCGGTCCCGGGTCCCCAAGGACGTCCTGGCCCAGGTCAGCGGGCAGGGCCGTGGGGCGCCCGACTCCGAGCAGCCAGAGCAGCCCGAGCTCCCCGACAACCCGATGGGATCCGCGCATGACTAACCCCGCCCCCTCCGCCGCGCAGGGGGACCTGCGCGGCGTCCACGCCCTCATCACCCGGATCCTGGGCGAGCTGGACCGGGTGTGCCGGGAGCTGGACATCCCCTACGCCGTCTACGGGGGCACCGCCATCGGGGCGGTGCGCCACCAGGGCTTCATCCCCTGGGACGACGACGCCGACGTGCTCATGACCCGCTCCGACTACGAGCGCTTCCTGGCCCAGGCCCCGGCCCGCCTGGCCCCGGAGTTCCGGCTGGACAGCACCCGCACCGTCCCGGACTTCCCCTTCATGTTCACCAAGATGGTCCTGCCCGGCACCCTCATGGTTCCCCAGTTCGCCAAGGACTCGCGCTACCGGATGCCCATGTTCGTCGACATCCTGCCGGTGGACAACATCCCCGATGACCCGGCCGCCTTCCGGGCCATGAGCCGCCGCAGCTGGCTGTGGGGGCGCCTGCTGTTCCTGTGCGGGACGCCGCGGCCCTACCTCATCGGGGCCAGCAGGCCCGCCCGCGCCGCCATCTACACGGCCACCACCCTGGCCCACTGGGGGATGCGCGCCCTGCGCATCACCCCGCGCGCCCTCCAGCGCCGCTGGGACGCGGCGGTCAGGCGCTACGAGCACACCCCCACCGCCCGGATGGCCGACTTCACCATGCGCGACCCCGAGAACTGGGTGGTCACCCGCGAGGAGCTCTACCCCGCTCTGGACATGCCCTTCGAGAACATCACCGTCAAGGTCCCCCGCGCCTACGACGCGTTGCTGCGCCGCGGCTACGGGGACTACATGGAGCTGCCGCCCGAGGAGCAGCAGCGCAACCACGAGCCCTTCCTCATCGACCTGGGCCCCTACGCCCACTGGGTCGATGAGGCCCCCGGGGCCGGGGAGGCACGCGGATGACCCAGCCCGGATACTCAGACCCCGAGGTCCTGCGCAAGGTCCAGCGCGCCACCACGCTGGTCCTGGCCGAGCTGCACCGCCTCTGCGCCCAGCTGGGCATCCAGTACGCCGTCTACGGGGGCACCGCCATCGGGGCGGTGCGCCACCATGGCTTCATCCCCTGGGACGACGACGCCGATGTGTGCATGGCGCGCGAGGACTACGAGCGCTTCCTGGCCCAGGCCCCCGACCACCTGAGCCCCGGCTTCCGGCTCCTGGATCCGCGCACCACCCCCGACTACCCCCAGACATTCGCCGTGCTGGGCCTGGAGGGCACCGAGTTCGTCTCCCAGGCGGCCCGACGGCGCCCCTTCGTCATGCCCCTGGGCGTCGACGTCTTCCCCCTGGACACCGCCCCCCGCGACGCCGCCGCCTTCAGGCGCCAGTGCCGGGGCACCTGGCTGTGGGGCCGCCTGCTGTTCCTGCGCGGGACCCCCAGCCCGGTGATCGGCCTGCCGGCCCCGGCCCGTCAGGTGGCCGTGGCCGTCATGCACGCCGTTCACTGGGGGCTGCGCGCCCTGCGCGTGACGCCGGCGGCCCTGCAGCGGCGCTGGGAGCGCACGGCCCGCCGCTTCGAGGGGCAGGACAGCCCCGTGCTGGCCGACCACTCCACCCGCGACCCCGCCCACTGGGCGGTGGAGCGCGATGAGCTCTTCCCCGCCGTCGTCGTGCCCTTCGAGGACATCGAGGTCAACCTCCCCCGCGCCTACGACGCCGTGCTGCGCCGCGGATACGGGGACTACATGGAGCTGCCGCCGGTGGAGCAGCGCGTCAACCACCAGCCCTTCCGGATCACCTTCGGCACCTTCGAGGCCGGGGACGGGGCCCGGTGAGCCGCTCGGAGCGCTCCCAGCTGGGGCGCGACTACCTGTGGAACTCGGCCGCCTCCCTGGCAGGCTCCCTCTCGCTGGTCGTCATGCTCTCGGTGGTCTCCCGCTCGGTGGGGATCGAGGCCGCCGGCGTCTACGCCCTGGCCATCGCCGTCGGGCAGCAGTTCCAGACCCTGGGCATGTACGAGGTGCGCACCTACCACGTCACCGATGTGGAGCACAGGTTCTCCTTCGGCACCTACCTGGCCACCAGGATCCTCACCGTCGCCCTCATGATCCTGGGGATCATCGGCTACGCCGTGATCTCGGGCAAGGACGCCCCGACGGTCCTGCTCATCATGCTGGTGGCCTTCCTGCGCCTCTTCGACGCCTTCGAGGACGTCTTCTACAGCGAGTTCCAGCGGGTGGGCCGCCTGGACCTGGGGGGCCGGGCCAGCTTCCTGCGCACGCTGGTGACCGCGGGGGCCTTCTGCCTGCTGCTGGTGGTCACCGGGGATCTGCTCATCTCCACCCTCGTGACGCTGGCGGCCTCACTGGTGGCGATGGTGGCGACCTTCCTGCCACCGGCCAGGCGCCTGTTCCCCCTGACGGCGCAGTGGGACCGCAGGGCCATCGCACGGGTGCTCTACGAGTGCCTGCCCCTGTTCATCGCCCTGTTCATCGCCATGTACCTGGCCAATGCGCCGCGCTACGCCATCGACCGCTTCCTGGACTCGGCCCAGCAGGGCTACTTCGCGATCATCTACATGCCCGCCGTGGCCATCAACCAGCTCTCCCTGCTGGTCTTCCGCCCCCTGCTGACACGGATGGCCACGCGGTGGGTGGAGGGCGACTGGCGGGGCTTCACCGCGATCATGAGGCGGGGCCTTCGCACCACCCTGGCCGCCTTCGTCGTCGTCGCGGCCGTCACCTATGTGGCGGGCCCCCTCATCCTGGGGCTGGTGTTCGGCCAGGACGTCTCCGGCATGCGCCCCGAGCTCATGGTGCTGGTGGCGGGCGGCGCGATGAACTCCGCCGGGGTCATCCTCTACTACGCCCTGGCCACCATGCGCCGCCAGCGCCTGGCCCTGTACGCCTACCTCCTGGCGGCCGCCATCATCACCGCCCTGTGCGCCGTGCTGGTCCCGCCCCTGGGGCTCCTGGGCGCCTCTCTGGCCTACACCGGGGCGATGACGCTGCTGGCCGTCCTGTTCGCGGTGGGCATCCACGCCGCCGGCCGGTCCGCCCGCGCCGGCGGGTCACGGTAGGGTGCAGCAGACTCGGCTTCGAAGAAGGACACAAGCGATGAGGCTCGCATTCATCTCCAACACCTACCCGCCCCGGTCCGGCGGCCTGGAGCAGCACATCCAGAACCTCGCCCGCGGGCTCGCCGAGCAGGGCCACACGATCTATGTGCTGACCATCTCCGATGAGCCGGGCCGGCGCATGGACGGCCAGGTGAGGGTCCTGACGGGGCGCTGCCACCTGCCCATCGCCGATGTCATCAGCTACCCGGGCCTCGGCACCACGGGCCGCCTGGCCGCCTTCCTGCGCGCTGAGGGCATCCAGGCGGTCTCAACGCATACGCGCTTCTTCCCCATGAGCCTCATCGGCCTGCGGGCGGCCCGGAGGGCCGGCCTGCCCACGATCCACACCGAGCACGGCAGCGGCTTCGTGGCCTCCGGCTCCCCCCTCATCGCGATCGGCTCCAGGGCGGTGGACCTGACCGCCGGTCGCTACGTGCTGCGGGCCGCTGACCGGGTCCTGGCCGTCTCCCCCCAGGCGGCGCAGTTCGTCGAGCGCCTGAGCGGGGCTCGGGCGGAGGTCTTCTACAACGCCATCACCCCTCCGCGCCCCGGCGCTGACCACCTCGATCGCCCCCACCACCTGGTCTTCGTGGGCCGGGTGGTGGCCGGCAAGGGCTGGGACACCTTCTTAGAGGCGATGGCCGCGCTGCGCCGCAGCGGGGTGGAGGTCGACGGCGAGCTCCTGGGCGACGGCGCGGACCTGGGGGCGGCCCGCCGGCGGGCCGGGGAGCTGGGGCTCAGTGGGGTCGTGTCGATCCCCGGCCGGGTCAGCCCCGATCAGGTGCGCGCCAGTCTCGACGGCGCCACCCTGGTCAACCCCACGGTGCTGTCCGAGGGCTTCCAGACCACGCTTCTGGAGACGATCGCCGAGGGCGGCAGGGTGGTGACCTTCGATGTTCCCGGGGCCCAGCTGCTGGCCGATTCGGGGGCGCCGGTGGTCATCTGCCGCCGGCACTCGCCGGCCGCCCTGGCCGAGTCCATCCGGGCCCTCATCGCCGCCCCGCCGGCGGCGGCCGACCCCGAGCTGATCGCCCCCTGGACCTGGCCGGTGCGCACCGGCCAGTACGCCAGGATCGTTCAGGAGGTCCTGGCGGGCAGGGCCGGCTGAGCCTTCTGAGAGGCTTTCTGCGGCGCCTTCTCAGGCGCGCTGGAGGCCTCCGGCGCGCAGGGGCGCACCAGCATGAGCGCGGCCACCAGGGCCACCGCGTACATGAGCGAGCCCAGGGCCCACACGGCCATGGGGCTGATCGGGATGTCCCACCACCACTGGGGCTGGAAGTTGAGGTTCATGGGCATCCAGCCGGCGTCGTCCTTGCCGACGCTGTGCAGCCCGTGGGTGTAGCGCAGCAGGATGCGGTGCAGCGCATAGGCGTGGGCCAGGGCGGACATCCCCACCAGCAGGGTGGCCTGGGGGCCTGTCAGGACGGCCTCGCCCTTGATGCGGCGCAGCCAGATGAGGAGGAAGGGGGCCAGCAGGGGAAGGAGGTAGCGGGGCTGGAGCTCGTAGATGCTCTCGAAGCCCTGGGTGTAGGACAGGACCACGGGCAGGCCCAGGAGCGCGCCGGTCATCACGCCGGCGGATAGGACCGTCCTGACATCCAGTGCCCGGGCGCCGGCGAACAGGGCGAAGCCCGCCAGGCTCAGGGCGATGACCACCGTGGGCCCATCGAGGGGGACGTCGAACCAGCCGGCGCCCCACCGCTGCCCCCAGCCCCAGAATCCGGCGAGGTACTCCGGCAGCGTGGCAATGGTCAGCCGCAGCCGCTCGCTGTCGCTCAGCACGCTAGGCTGGGGTGAGGAGGAGGCCACGGCCGCGGACTGCCCCGAGCCCAGCATCATCCAGGCGCCGATGGCGCTGACCACGGCGGCGGCCAGGCCCGGGATGATCATCCCGCGGCGCAGGCGGGCGCCGATGAGGACCGCCAGGGAGACGACGAGCAGGTAGAAGGCGGAGTCCCCGCGGCAGGCGCAGGCCATCACGGCACCGACCAGGCCCAGGCCCAGCAGGGACCATCGCCGTCGGCCCTCGGCGCGCAGGGTACCGTAGAGCCCCGCCGCGTAGGCCAGCACCCCGGTCAGCGCCCAGGAGCTCGGGTTGTTGGAGACCACGAGGTAGAGGCCCATGGGCATCCAGGCCAGGATGATGCTCAGCGCGTACTGCGAGCGCAGGCGCGCGGGCAGGGCCCAGCCGATGGCGCCCAGGAGCGCCATGGCGATGAGGAGATTGGCGCCCCGCATCACCAGGGCGGACTCATCGACGTCGTCGCCGATCAGCAGGTGGTGGAAGCGGTAGTAGCCCGTCGGGTAGTTGCCGTCGTCGTAGCGCCGGGTGTAGATGGTCTTGCCCTCGGGCACCGAGCCCTGGCAACTCGCGGAGATCTCCTCGTGGAAGGCGTAGCAGCGCGCGGTCTCGGACACGCGCTGGGGCACCTCGACCCGGAGCTCCCCCTCGACGACTCGCGTGGCGCAGCCCGAGGACTCCACGGGCCGTGGGCACCAGATGCTGCCCAGGTGGAAGTCGTCGTCGGGCGAGCCGCCCACGGGCGAGGCCAGGGCCCAGCTCAGCCCGGTGGCGAGCACCGCCACGATGAGCAGGGCCGAGGCCGCCCACCTCGATCCGCGACTCTGAAGCAGGCGCGCCAGGACGCCCAGCGGCCCGCGACGCGAGCCCGCGACCGGAGCCGCCGGGGTCACCTGCGGTCCGGACTGCGCTTCCTCGCTCTGCCCTGCCCCCACGGCCTCAGCGGGCTGCGCAGTCTCAGCGGACCCGCCGGACCCGGCGGGCTCAGCGGGCTCAGTGGTCTGAGCGCCCTGGGCCCTTGGGGGCGGGGTCTGCTCGACGGGCGGGGTGTCGGCGGAGGCGGGGGTCTGCTCAGTCACCGAGACCCGCCTGGTCGCCCAGCGCCGCGACGTACTCCTCCAGACGCTCCATGGAGTCGGCCGGGGTGAATCCGGTGGCCTCGATCTTGGACAGGTCCAGGGTGGAGATGAGGGGCCGGGGGGCCACCTGCTTGCCGGCGAAGTACTCCTCGGTGGTGATCGGGGTGACCGCCTCGGGGCTGTGACCGGTCAGCTCGTAGACGCGCTTGGCCACATCGGCCCAGGAGACCACCGGGCCCTGCCCGGAGAGGTTGTAGGTGCCGTAGTCCGCGCCGGTGTCCAGCAGGTGGATGATGCCCTGGGCCAGGTCCGCGGTGAAGGTCAGGCGCCCGACCTGATCGGCGACCACCGCGGGCTCCACGCCCTTGGCAGCCAGGCCCGCCATGGTGCGCACGAAGTTCTTGCCGGGGCCCACCACCCAGGAGGTGCGCACCAGGTAGTGGCGCGGGGCGGCCACCACGGCCGCGTCCCCTCCGGCCTTGGACTGGCCGTAGACGCCCAGGGGGCTGGGGGCCTCGTCCTCGGTGTGGACCTCGGCGGTGCCGTCGAAGGTGTACTCGCTGGAGATGTGCACCAGGGTCAGGCCGTGCGACGCGGCGGCGCGGGCCAGGTTGGCCGGGCCGGTGGCGTTGGCCCGCCAGGACAGGCGGCGGCCCTCGGGGGTCTCGGCGCCGTCGACGTCGGTCCAGGCGGCGGCGTTGATGATGATGTCGTAGTCCCCCCAGGGGAAGGAGTCCATGGCGGCGGTATCGGAGATGTCCACCTCGGGCAGGTCCACGCCGGTGGCGGTGTAGCCGGCGCCGCCCAGGCGCTCCATGAGCTCGCGGCCCAACTGCCCCTTGGCGCCGGTGACCAGCACGCGCCTGCCCGCCTCGGCCGGGAAGGGGGTGACCTGGGCCATGCGCGGGTGGGCCTTGTCCTTGTCGGACAGGATCGCCTGGTCCAGGTCGATGGGCCAGGGCACGGCGGCGGTCTCATCGGCCAGGTTCAAGAAGGTGTACTGGGCCTCGGGCGACCAGTGGTCGTTGACCAGGTAGGTGTAGGCGGTGCTCGGCTCCAGGGTCTGGTAGGCGTTGCCCACGCCGCGCGGCACGAACACGGCCACCGAGGGGTCGATCTCGCAGGTGTAGACCGCCCCGAAGCTGGGCCCCTCGCGCAGGTCCACCCAGGCGCCGAAGACCCGGCCGGTGGCCACCGAGACGAACTTGTCCCAGGGCTCGGCGTGGATGCCGCGGGTGACCCCGACCTCGTCGTTGAAGGAGATGTTGTTCTGCACCGGGGCGAAGTCCGGCAGGCCCAGGGCCACCATCTTCTCGCGCTGCCAGTTCTCCTTGAACCAGCCCCGGTTGTCCCCGTGAACAGTCAGGTCGATCCGCAGGAAGCCGGGGATCGGCGTCGTCTCGATGCCCAGCGGCTTGGTGGTCTCGACGGTCATGACTCTCCTATCCGAGGGGCCCGTGCCTCCCCGCGTGTGAAACCGGGCCTCCCGGCAGGGAGCGGCCCGACGTCGATCATATCCCGGCCCCCGCGATACCGGGATTCCTCGGCGCTCAGCCCCAGTACTCGATATGCGGATCCGCCGCGGTCAGCTCCCGCCAGGACTCGTAGGCCCGGCGCTCATGATCCCGGATATTGGGCTGGCGCGTGGAGGACTCGCGGTGCAGCAGGCGCACGCTGTTGACGCAGATGATCCGCTGCCCGCCCGAGGCCATCCGCAGGCAGAGATCAACATCGTTGAAGTTCAGGGGCAGGCTCTCATCCCAGCCGCCCAGGGCCAGGTGGTCGGCGCGGCGGTAGAGCAGGCAGGCACCGGTGACCGCCAGGTAGTCCACATCGGCCTGCGCCATGGGGTGGGTGGGGTCATCGGGCTCACCGACCCGGGGGTGGGTGGCCAGCCCCACCGGGGGGCAGATGACCCCCAGGTGCTGGATGGTGCCGTCGGGGAAGAGCAGGCGGGCACCCACGGCGCCGACTCCGGGGCGGCCCAGGACTGCCAGCATGTCCTCCAGCCAGCCGGGACGGATGGGCTCGACGTCGTCATTGAGCAGCAGGAGGAGATCGCCGCTGGATGCATCGGCCCCGGCGTTGATGGCCGCGGCGAAGTTGAAGGCGCCCCGGGTGGTGGCCACCTCCAGGCGCCCGGGCCACAGGGCCCGGCAGCGCTCGATGGGCTCGGGGCCGGTGGACTCCCCGACGACGAGGACGACCTCGGTCCTGGCCGCATCGATGGTCTCCGCCAGGGCGGAGAGCAGCCCCTCGACCAGCACCCGGGTGCCGCCGTCCTGGGTGGGCCGGGCGGAGAAGGCGGTGGGCACGATGATGGAGACCATTCCGGTGGGCGCCTCGCCGGCCACGACCCGGGGCCATCCGGTGGGCCCGGGGATGACCCGCTCGCCGCGCCCCTGGCGCCCCTGCCGCTCCAGGTGCTCGCGGGTGGTGGCGATCCGCTCCCCCAGGTCCCCCACCTCCACCGGCTGGGCCTGGTGGAGGGCCACCACCGGGCAGTGCTCGGCGCCTCCTGCCGCGCAGGCGAGCCGCAGCTGTAAGTCCCACTCGCTGCGGGGTGGCCTCGGGCCCCACACCGACTGGCCCGACTGGCCCTGGCCGGGCCCCTGAGCCTCAGGCTCACCGGCCAGGAGCCCGGTGTCCACCAGCAGGGCCCGGCCCGCGTAGGGCATCTGCTCCATGAGGCCCGGAGACCAGCGCGGGCAGCGGCGGATGCGGCCGGACTCGATCCGGTCGGCGGTGATCAGCCGGGCCGAGCGGGCCTGGGCGAATCCGGACAGGGCGCGCAGGGCCCCGGGCTCGAGCCGGTCCCCGGCGCGCAGCATGAGGGCGTAGGGGGCGGTTGCCCGGGCGGCGCCCTCCTGCCAGCTCTCGCACTCGATGAGCTCGTCATCCGGGCCGGCCACGGCTGCGAAGCTCTCCGCCGTGGCGGCCACCAGCTCCTCGAGCTGCTCCTGGGCCTGCTCCTGGTCGGTCTGCGCGTCGCCGCGGCGCAGCAGGACGGCGACCCCCGCCCCGGTCATCGCGCCAGCCTCCGCACCAGCGCCCCGGCCCGGCGCCGAACCCCCAGGTAGACGCGCTCGGCGTCGGAGCGGGGGGCGGCGTGGCTGCGGGCCTCCAGCTGCTCCTCCAGCATGCGCAGGTGGGCCTCCAGGTCGGCGATCCGCGCGCTCTGCTCCTCGATGATGCTGGCCCGGATGAGGGCCGCGGCCTTGAGGGACTCGACCTGGGCCTGGAGCTCGTCATTGCGCTGGGCGGTGGCATCGTGCCCGGGCACTGCCGGCGCCCGCGCGGGCGCCGGGGCGCTGGAATCGGCAGCATCCCGGTGGGAGGCGTCATGGGTGCTCATGGCCCCAGCATAGGAGATCGCCTCGCGGCGGGTGGGCGCCCCGGGGCGCCCATCAGCGCTCATCAGTGCTCATCGGGTTGCCCAGCGCCCGTCGGCCCGCCCGGCGCCCAGGGGGATCCGCAAGCCCTATCGGGATCCGCGGAACTCGGGGAGCGCCATGGCGCGATCGGTACCATGTCCGCCATGAGGATTGTCCAGGTGTCCGCCCACTACCCCCCCAACTTCATCTCCGGGGGCACCCTGGTCCCCCAGCGGGTCGCGCGCTTCATGGCGGCGGCCGGGCACGAGTCCCATGTCTACGCCGGTCACCTCGATGACTCCCGCAGGCCCTTGGAGACCTGGACCGAGCTCGATGAGGCCGGGGTCAGCGTGACCTGGCTGGTCACCACCCCGTGGACGGCCTGGACCGATCCCCTCAACTTCGACAATCCGGGGGCCGCCCGGGCCTTCGCGGCCTGGCTGGAGCAGGTGCGCCCCGACGTCGTCCATGTCCACTCCCTCCAGACCCTGGGAGTGGGCCTGGTCGAGGCCGCCCACCGCGCCGGGGCCTCGGTGGTCCTGACCATGCACGACTTCTGGTGGTTCTGCTCCCGGCAGTTCCTCGTGGACCGCCAGATGCGGCCCTGCTCCCTGGTCGCCGAGTGCGGCACCTGCGACTGCGATGACGCCCCCGGGCTGGCCGGGCGGCGCCAGCGCCTGCGCCGGGCCCTGGAGGCGGTGGACCTGGTCCTGGCCCCCTCGGCGTCGGCCGCCCGCGTCTTCGAGGCCAACGGCGTTGACCCCCGGCGCCTGGTGGTCAACGAGAACGGCCTGCCCGACGCCCAGCTGGAGCGCCTGGGCGAGACTCCCGAGCCGCGCACCGGGCAGGGCCCGCTGCGCCTGATGTACGCCGGCGGCACCCAGGAGATGAAGGGATTCGATGTCCTGACCCGGGCGGCCCGCCGCATCGGCGAGCGGGCGGGCCTGGTTCTGGACGCCTACGGGGTTGAGGAGGCCCGGGCCCAGGGCCTGCCCTCGTGGTTCCGCCCCCAGCCGGCCTTCCGGCCCGAGGAGCTGCTGGAGACCCTGGGGGACCACGACCTGCTGGTCCTGCCCTCGGTGATGCGCGAGTCCCACTCGATCCTCACCCGCGAGGCCCTGGCCGCGGGGCTGGGAGTGGTGTGCACCGATACCCTGGGCCCCGAGGAGGCCGTGGCCGAGGGGCGCAACGGCCATATCCTGCCGGCCGGGGACGATGAGGCCCTGGCCGAGACCCTGGGGCGCCTGGCCGATGACCCGGCCGCGGCCCGGGCCCTGACCGGGCACGGCTCGGCCACCCCCATCCGCTCCTTCACCCAGCAGGGCGCCGAGCTGGAGGGCATCTACGAGGAGCTGGTCTCCTCCGGGGCCCACGGCGGCCCCGAGGCGCCGCTGACCCTGCCGGCCAGTGAGCAGCCCGACCTTCTGCGCGCCCAGGCCCAGTTGCTCGACCCGGTGCTGTTCATCGTGGGCATCGACGGCGCCCCCCTGCGCTACCGCTGCTACCTGCCGGCCGAGGCGCTGGCGCTGCGCGGGCGCAGGACGATCATCCGCCACTACTCCGACCCCCGCCTGGAGCAGGAGATTCTGGAGGCCGGGGCCATCGTGCTCTACCGGGTGCCGGCCACCGACCGGATCCTGGAGCTCATCGCCGCGGCCAAGGAGCGCCCCGAGCCCGTCCCGGTGCTCTTCGACGTCGATGACCTCATCTTCGACTCCACGCTTCGCGGCCAGCTCGACGGCCTGGCGAGCCTGAGCGACGCCGAGCAGGACCTGTGGTGGCGGGGCGTGGACCGCTACCGCACCACCATGGAGGCCTGCGACGGCTTCATCGGCTCGACCCAGACCCTGTGCCAGGAGGCCACGCGCCTGACCGGCATGCCCTCCTACCGCTTCGCCAACGGGGTGGGGGTCCCCCTGGCCCAGGCCTCGGACACCGCCATCCGCACCTCGCCGGCGCCGGGCCGGGAACTGCGCATCGGGTACTTCTCGGGGACCACGACGCATGACGCCGACTGGGCGGCTGTTGAGCCGGCGGTCATCGCGGCGATGCGCCGCCACCCCCATGTGCACCTGTGCCTGGGCGGCCATCTCAAGCCCACGGCGGCGCTGTCGGAGTTCGGCGAGAGGGTCCACCGCCTGCCCTTCACCTCCTGGCTGGAGCTGCCGGGCCTGCTGCGGGCCACCGATATCCACCTGGCGCCCCTGACCGGCGACTCGATCTTCAACGAGGCCAAGTCCGCCATCAAGTGGCTGGAGGCGGCCATGGTGGGCAGGCCCATCATCGTCTCGCCCACCCAGCCCTTCCGCGAGGCCATTGAGCACGGCCGCACCGGGATGCTGGCCACCACCGCCCAGGAGTGGGAGGAGGCCCTGGAGGCCCTCATCTCCTCGGCCTCCCTGCGCTCGCGCATGGGGGCGCTGGCCCGGCGCGAGGCGCTACTGCGCTACTCCCCCTTCAGCCAGGGCCTGGTCTATGAGCGCATCCTGGCCCAGGCGGCCATCAGGGTGCGCCAGGACGGGCACCGCCAGGACTCGACCTGGAGCCCGGTGACCGATCCGGAGCCCGCAGCCCCCTGCCCCGTCGAGCTCGACCCCTATGGCCCGGGCGCGGCGGCGCGCAGGGCCGTGCCCGGCGCGGTGGCCCAGGCGAGATGGATGGCCCGCCAGGCCGTGGCGGTGGCCCGCACCCAGGGCCCCGGCGAGGCGGCCAGGCGCGCCGCTCGGGCCGTGAACCGGCGTCTGCGTGGGTAACCCCTTGTCCCTCACCCGGCGGAGCAGGAAGTCGGGCTGCGCATCGCAGCCGGCGACCACCTGGCTACAAGCAGAGTAAGCCCACGACTGAGGACCGTGGCAGCGCCCGCACGCGCCACCACTGCCAAGACCATGGACTCCCAGTCGGGAAAGGCAGCCCCAGAGATGGCGGTCACGCGGACCACCAAACAACAGCACTGGTTCGTGTCTGACGCTACCTCTACAGTGAAGGAAGCAGGAAGGAGGCCCGTCATGTCCGCATCCACAACCGGCCTGGTCCGTGTGTTCACCGAGGAGGAGCTCGAGGCTCGCAAGTCGGAGGTAGTCGGCAAGCTCGAGCGTCGCTTCGGCAGTCTTGAGCGTGCGCTGGAGCGCGAGGAGGACTGGGACTACGACGACGATGAAGCAGCCCTCTTCTCCGAGTATCACACGGTGACCTTCCTCCTGTCCGACTGATGGAGGACTTCTCCGCGCAGGAGCGTCAGGCCGTCGACTTCACTGCGCAAACCACCACAATGGCGTCGGAAACGGCAGGCGCGAAGTACAGCGAATTGAAGGGTGCGAACGTGACGATCCACACGAGGTAGCCATCCGGCCAGGCGCGTCGCTCGCACTACGCCCCGGCGCCTGCGCGGATAGAAGACAGGAACTGGCCGTCCAAGCAAACAACTCACAGGGTTGTCCGTGGCTATGGTTGGACCGTGAGCTCCCTTCTTCTTCCCGTCGGATTGCAACTGGCCGCCCTGCTGGTGCGGGTTGCCTCCGCCGCGGCGGACCCCTCCCTGGGTACTGCAGCCGCCGTGCTGGGAGATAGCGGGGGTGTCCTTGACCGACTGCGCCAGATGCGCAGTGGAGATGATCCCCAGCGCCTGGGGAAGCGACTCGCCGAGGAGCTGGAGCGCCGCCTGGAGCAGGAGACGACGGCGGAGAACCGCCGCGAGCTGCGCGGCGCGGCCACTGAGGTCGAGGCGCTTCTGGCCGAGATCAGGCAGGATGACGACGCCGTTCTTGCGGCGGTCCGCAACCCGGAGACCTTCCCGGAGTACTTGCGCAAGCGCGCGACCGGCAGGCGCCGGAACGTCGCGCAGGCCGCTGAGCCGGTCTTCGACGCACTAGTGCAGGTGGTGGCCGAGGAGTTCATGCTCATCGCTCCGAACTCACCGGCCTTCGATACGGCGCATGCGCGCTACGTCATGGATACCCTCGACGACCTGACCGCAACAGCCGACAGGACCGAGGCCAAGACCGACGCGGTTCTCGCCGGCCAGGCCGGAATCGCCGAGGACGTGCGCGAGATCAAGACAATAGTGAGCAGCGGCGCGGCACAAACACCAATGCTCGACGCCGACCATCCACTGCGATTCGGCTCGATCCCCAAGGCCGCACCGGGCTTCGAGGAGCGCCCGGAGTATGACCGCCTGCGCGAGGCCCTCAGCGGTGGTGGCAGCGCGACCATCTCAGCCCTGCAGGGGATGAAAGGGGTCGGCAAGTCCCAGATCGCCGCCAAGTACGCCCGAGAATGCTGGGATGCGGGCTGGCCCCTGGTCGCCTGGATCAACGCCTCCCCAGCCGGCGACCCGGACAAGGGCGTGATCAGCGGCGTGGACATGGGCCTAGCCAGACTGGCGACGAGACTTAAGATCGTTGAGGACTCGGACAGCGTCCCAGCGCGCGCTGAGGCACTGGTGGACTGGCTGAACTCGGGTCCGGGGGCTGATTGTCTCATTGTGTTCGACAACCTGGAGCGCGCCGACGACCTGCGCGATCGAGTGCCCGAAGCACCGGGTGTGAGAGTCATCGTCACGACGAACCTTCAAGGCAGAGAACTGGGGGAGACGATCCCAGTGGGGGTCTTCAGCGAGGACCAGTCCCGCGACTTCCTGCACCACCGCCTGCCGGGAATAACCGACCCGGAGGCTGACCAACTCGCCCAGACCCTGGGCCACCTGCCCCTGGCACTGGCCCAAGCAGCAGGGACCATCCTGGGCGATCGCTGCGGGGTGGCCACGTACATGGAATTCCTCGCCGACGTTCCTCTGGAAGAGGCGGTGGATCGCTCCGACGGCGACCAATACCCCGACGCCGTCTGGCAAGCCCTGAGACTGGCCTACACAAGCGCACTGAAAGCTGCGAGCAGGAAAAATACTGAGCAGGGCCACCTGGCTCGACTCCAACTGGGAGCCCTGGCCCTCATGAGCGAGAACGGTGTCGCGGACTCATGGCTCCACCGTGTCGACGGCAAGGAGAGCTATGCAGCGATCAAGGCTCTGCGGGCTCTCCGAGAGCGCAGCGTGGTCGCCGTCGCCGATGACGACCACATGGTCTCCCTGCACCGCCTGCAGTCCCGCGTCATCCGCGAGGACATGATAGAACCAGAACTAACTGACGCTGCTGCCGTGGTGGTCTCCCTGCTCGACTCCGCCCTCCCTAACTCATCCCAGGACGATCAGGACGGCAGCAAGCGCCAGACCATCAGCACCGTCATCGAGCACCTGGCCGCCCTCGGGACCTCGGACCACAGCGCAGTCGCCAACCAGCCCGATGCCTTTGCCGACGTGCTGTGCCGCACACAGGTGCTCGCGAATCATGCCGGGGTCAGTTCCAGCGTGATCGCGTTAGATCGAATTGTCAACGCAATCGGTGTCCTGCTAGGTCCCACCCACCAGAACACCTTGGCCTCACACCACAACCTGGCTGGCGCCTACCAGAACGCAGGATACCTGGAAAAGGCCACCACCATGTACGAGCAAGTACTGGCCGACTGCGAGCGAATACTGGGCCCCAACCATCCAGGCACCCTGACCTCCCGCAACAACCTCGCCAGCGCCTACCAGGAAGCGGGGCACCTGGGGAAAGCCACCATGCTGCATCAACAGATACTGACCGACCGCGAGAAGGTCCTGGGCCCCGACCACGCAGACACCCTGACCTCCCGCAACAACCTGGCCAGTACCTACCTGGCGGCAGGACGCGTGGACGAGGCCATCGGTCTGTTCAAGCAGGTATGGACCGACCACGAGAGAATCCTGGGCCCGGACCATCCAGGCACCTTGACCTCCCGCAACAACCTGGCCGGCGCCTACCAGGAAGCGGGGCACATTCAAGAGGCCATCGACCTGCACGAGCAAGTGCTGACCGACCACGAGAGAATCCTGGGCCTCGATCACCCAGGCACCCTGAACTCCCGCAACAACCTGGCCAGCGCCTACCAGGCGGCGGGGCGAATAGCGGAGGCCATCACCCTGCATGAGCAGGTACTGGCAGACAGTGAGCAGGTTCTTGGCCCCGACCACCCAGGCACCCTGACCTTCCGCAACAACCTGGCCAGTACCTACCAGAAAGCGGAGCGCCTGGGCAAGGCCATCGGTCTATTCAAGCAGGTACTGGCCGACCGACTTCGGGCCATGGGACCTGACCACCCGGGCACCCTGACCTCCCGCAACAACCTGGCCGGCGCCTACCAGGAAGCGGGGCACCTCGACGAGGCCATCACACTTTTTGAAGAGACCCTGACCGACCGTGAGCGGGTCCTGGGTCTCGACCATCCGCACTCTTTAGGCTCGCGTCACAACCTGGCTGGCGCTTACCAGGAAGCGGGGCGCCTTGAGGAGGCCATTGACCTTTTCGTGCAGGTACTGGCCGACTGTGAGCGGGTCCTAGGAACTGATCACTCAGACACCCTGACCTCACGTCACAATCTGGCCAGCGCCTACTGGGAATCGGGAGACCAGGACAAAGCCATCGCCCTCCTCGATCAGGTACTGGCCGACCACGAGCGGGTCCTGGGACCCGACCACCCCAGCACCACTGCGGTCCGCGAGAACCTCGAGGCCGCCCGTCGGGCCCTTGAGGAGCAGGATCCTAAGTCGGGCCCCTCCTCCTGACCACTCCCCCGGCGACCAGCCCTCTCCCGGGCCTGCCGGCCACTGCGCCTCAGGCCCTCGGCCCCCGCCGGCCTCGCAGGCCGTCCAGGAGGCCCTGAGCCAGAGCCCGGGCGCGCTCCGCCCGCGGCGGGGCCATAATCGCGTTGAAGGCCGCGTACTTGGCGATCCACACCAGGTAGCCGACCCTCCAGGCCACCGGCAGCAGACCCGAGCCGATGAGGGCCAGCGTGTTACGGGCCAGGTAGTAGTTGCGCACCGGGCTGTGCATATGCACCGGCTGGCGCCGCCCAGGAATCCTCACCACCTCATCGCCCAATGAGTGGGCCATCGCGGTGCCCGTGGCCACGATCAGCTCATAGCCCTCTCGGCGCGCCCGCAGCCCCCACTCCAGATCCACATGATCAATGAACAGGCCCTCGTTCATCAGCCCCACGCGATCCAGGGCCTCCATGGAGATGAGGCAGCCCGAGGCGATGAGGAAGGCCACGCTCAGATAGGGCTGGGCCAGCTCCTCAGCCGTGGCGCGCCGCGGCCCCCAGCGCCGGGCCACGTAGACGAGCTGATCACGGCCCTGCCGCTCCTCACCCACCAGCGGCCCCACGGCCCCCACCGGGGCCGGCCGCCCCCGGGCACTGGCCGCGAAGGCCTCGACGAGCTGAGCGACCATGCCCGGCCCGGGCACGGAGTCGTCGTCGGACAGCAGCACCCAGCGCGCACCCAGGGACCGGGCCGCGGCGATGCCCGCGTTCTGGGCGGCGGCGATCCCCCGGTTGCCGCCGTTCTCGACGAGGCGCGCCCCGGCGCGCTCACAGGCCCCGCGCACGGGCTCGAGCTCGCCTGGCGCCGAGCCGTTGTCGACCACGATCACCCACTGGCACTGGCGGGCCAGCTCCTCGATGAGCACCGGCGCCTCAGCGCCGGGATGGTAGGTCACCACGACGGCAGCCACCCCCGTGGCCGGGGCGCCCCCCGCCGCCGTCATCGCCTCAGCCTGGCCAGGCGCCAGCGGACCTTCTCCGCCAGGCCGCCGGCTCCCCGGGTGCGCAGCACGTGGACGGTCGAGCGCAGGTCGCGGCGCACGGCGGAGATGACGGGGATGCGCCCGGCATGGGCGCCGCGCGCCACCCTCTCGTGGTCCGCGGCGCGGTAGGGGGCGGCGCAGTAGGCCCGCAGGGGCGCCAGGGAGCGGCGCCACTTGTACTCCTGGGAGACTTCACTGACCCGCTGGCGCACGCGCTGGGACTCCTGGGGGTCGGTGAGCAGCTCGAGGATCGCCTGGGCCAGGGCCTCGACATCCTCAACCTCCACAGTGCGGCCAAGCGACCGGGCCTCGACGACATCCGCGAAGGAGTCCCCGCGCGAGCACACGATGGGCAGGCCCGCCCACAGGTAGTCCAGGATCCGGGTGCGGAAGGAGAAGGCCGTCTCCACATGGTCGAAGTGCGTCGAGATGCCGATATCGGCGTCCATGAGGTAGTTGATGCGGTCCTCGTAGACCACCCAGTCCTCGTGGAAGAACACGGTGGTCCCCGTCAGCCCCAGCGCGTCGGCCTCCTGGCGGGTCCGGGTGGCCATGTCCATCTGGGGGACATCGGGGTTGGGGTGCTTCATGCCCAGGAAGAACAGGCGCACCGTGGGCACCTGGGCCCGCACCAGGTCGATGGCCCGCACCACGCTGAGCGGGTCGAACCAGTTGTAGACGCCCCCTCCCCAGATGATCACCGGGTCCTCAGGGCCGATGCCGGGCACGCGCCCCCGGATGGGGTGGTGGGTCTGGACGGGGTCGGCGTCGGAGGTGCCGAAGGGCACGACGTCGATGAGGCTGCGCAGCGAGGGGTCGGCGTCGTAGACCTCCGGGTTGATCCGGCCGGTGGCCGCCAGATGCCCGATCCACAGGTCCCTCTGCTTCTCCGAGGCGCAGATGAAGAAGTCCCCGCGCGCCGCCTGGGCGCCCAGCTCGGCCAGGGCCCGGGCCAGGGCGGCCTCGCGCTGGTCCATCGGCTCGTACTTCTCCACCTCCAGGGACTCTAAGTGGAAGGGGTCGTAGAGGTCGATGACGATCTTGCACCCACTGGTGCGCAGCCAGGGGAAGGTGGCGGCGATGTAGCCCTGGATGATGAGGATGTCGGCGCCCTCGACCTCGGCGCGGAAGGACTCCACGGTGGCCCGGGCTGTCTGGAAGCCCACGCCCTGCCGCTCGCAGGCGGCGAAGGTCAGCAGGCGCACCCTGTGGCCCTCCTGCGAGAGGTGCGCCGCGATCTCCCAGGCGCGGATGGCCGGGCCGGCCATCCTCTCCCCCAGGGTGTCGAGTGTGGCCACGATGATCCGCTGAGGGCCGGGGCCCGCCTGCTGCGCGCTCATCTCCAGGCTCTGATCCATGCTCATGACTGCCCGCCTTCCGTGACTGCCGCTGCGGCCGGGACCTGCCACCGGGCGGACATGGACACCGGCCCCCCGGAGTCCAGCCCCGAGCCGGCGCCCACCGTCAGCCAGGCGATCTCGCGCACGAAGTCCACCACATCATCGGGCCCGGTTCCCACGATGCCGGCGTGCACGGAGTACTGGCCCTTCTGCAGGGGCAGGCTGGGGATGGTGATGTCGACATGCCCGGGCCCCTGAAGGTCGGGCAGGCGCGCCCCCTGGTCCCGGGAGAAGCAGGCCCACAGGTGCTCGCCCTCGGCGGTGTCCATGGTGATGCCCAGGTTCGGGTCGGGGATCCGGGAGTGGGCGGTGTAGTGGATCCGCAGCACCACGCGGTCCCCGGTGCGCAGGCCCTCCTCGGTCATGGGGCCCTGGGGGCCCAGGACCTCGACGCGATCGACCATGGCCTCCCCGGTGCCCCAACGGACCCGGCCGTTGTCATCGGTGCGGATGTTGGTGCGGGCCGCATCGGCGTACTGCTCCAGGACGACGCCGGCCTCCCCCACGGCGCGCAGGCTGCCGTGGTCCAGGTAGGCGGCGCGGTCGGCCATGGAGCGCAGCTGGGGCAGGGAGTGGGAGACGACGACGACGGTGCGCCCCTCGCGCCGGAAGTCGGCGAACTTCTCGGCGCACTTCTCCTGGAAGGTGGCATCGCCCACGGCCAGGATCTCGTCGACCAGCATGATCTCGGGCTCGGTGTGGATGGCCACGGAGAAGCCCAGGCGCACGTACATGCCCGAGGAGTAGTTCTTCACCGGCTGGTCGATGAAGGCCTCGACGCCGGAGAAGTCCACGATCGCGTCGAATCGGGCGTCGACCTCCTGCTTGGACATCCCCAGGATGGAGCCGTTGAGGTAGATGTTGTCCCGCCCGGAGAGCTCGGGGTGGAATCCCGAGCCCACCTCCAGCATGGCCGCCATGCGCCCGCGCCGCTCGATCCTGCCGGAGTCGGGCACCAGGATCCGGGCCAGGCACTTCAGCAGGGTGGACTTGCCCGAGCCGTTGTCCCCCACCAGGGCGAAGGTGGAGCCCTGCGGGATCTCCAGGCTGACGTCCTTCAGGGCGTGGAAGTCCCGGTAGGCCGAGGCCCCCCGGCGCAGGAGCGCCGACTTCAGGGTGTTGTTGCGCTCGGTGAAGACTCGGAAGGTCTTGGAGACGCCCTCGATGGTGATCGCCGCATCCGTCATGTCACAGAACCTCCGCCAGTCGGGGCTGATACCGGTCGAATACGCGCCACCCGATGAGGAAGACCCCCAGGGACAGGACGAGCACGATGGCGCAGGTGCTCGCATCGGGCAGCCGGTTGTCGTAGAGGAGGTTCCTGAAGGCCTCGATAAAGTGGTAGAAGGGGTTGAGCCTGTAGGCGGACAGGACCGTGATCCCGTGGAAGGAGCCCAGGGAGTCCGAGACCTTGGCCACCATGGCGGCCGGGTAGACGATGGGGTTGGCGTAGAACCAGATCTGGAAGAGGATGCCCACCAGGTACTGGGTGTCGCGGAAGTGCACGTTGGCGATGGCCATGATCATCGCGGCGCCCGTGGCGAAGAGCGTGAGCAGGGCCATGAGCAGGATCGTGGGGATGATGTAGAGGTAGGGCATGCCGCCCAGCAGGGCGATGGCCACGGCGAGCACCGCCATCTCGATGGACCACGAGTAGAGCCAGGACAGGGAGTTGGACACCAGCAGGGCCGAGCGCGGGAAGTAGACCTTCTTGATGAGGTTCTCATTGCCCACCAGCGCGCTCATCCCCCCGTTGACCACATTGGAGAAGAAGGCCCAGGGCAGCAGTCCGCACATGAGCCACAGCGCGAAGATGTTCATGCCCGAGGGGTCCCCGGGGTCGGGCTGGACGCGGATGATGAAGGCGAAGACGAAGGAGTAGACGAGCATGAGGGCCAGCGGGTTGGCCAGCGACCACAGCTGCCCCAGGGCGGTCCGCTTATACTTCCCCTTGACCTCGCGCATCGTGAGGTTGTAGAGGAGCTCACGCGAGGCCCGCAGATCATTGATGATCGACAAAACACATCCTTCGTCCGGAGGCACCGCCTGCCGGCGCATCCGCGCCCATCATAGGCCGAGGCCCCTGGCCGCGCGCACGCCCCGCCCACCGGCTGCCCCGTGGTGGGGCGGCAGGTGGGCGGGGCGGCGACGGCAGGCCCAGCCGGGCGCTCAGGCGGGTGCTCAGCCGGGTCCTCAGCCGAAGTGGCGGGTCATGAACTGGACCAGCTCGATGCCGTAGTGGCGCGAGGCGGCCCAGCCCCCGCCGCTGGGGTTCTCCTGGATGCCCAGGTGCTGGATGTGCCGGGCCGAGCCCTTGCGCACATAGGAGAAGCGGGGGTCGACCACCGGGTTCTTCAGCGTGGCGGCCGAGGCCTTGGCGTCGCCGTAGGCCCGCAGGTGCTGGACCTGGGCGCGCAGGCCGGTGCGCACGTCCTTGAAGGAGTGGCCGGCCACGCCGCCTCCGGTCGCCCCGATGCCGCCGAAGTTGAACTGGGAGGCCTTGACGTCCCCGGTGAACTGCAGCCAGCCGGTCTCCTTGACCACCTGGGCGAAGAGCAGCTCGGGGCTGACGCCCTCGGCGACGGCCTCGTCGTAGACCATGGTGAAGAAGGCGGTGGGGGTCGGCGCCCCGCCGCGGCCCATGACGCCGCTGGGGTAGCTCCGCCCCGAGGAGGCGTAGACCGAGACCATCTTGTTGATGACCGTGGCCCTGGAGGCCGTGGGGCCGGACATGATCGGGCGCAGGGCCTGGGTCTCGACCACGGCGCCGTTCTTGCGGAGCACCATGTTATTGCCCTCCTGGGTCCAGCCGTCCCTCACCTGCGAGGCCTGAGCGGTCTGGGCGGCCTGCCTGGCCTGGGCGGCCTGGGCGACCTGGCCGGTCCACACCCCCGAGGAGTTGAAGCTGTGCCTGACGCCCCCGATGCTCACGGTCCCGGTGACCATGGCGCCGCTGGAGCTCAGGTAGTACCAGGAGCCGCCGTCCTTGAGCCAGCCCGTGGTCATGGCGCCGCTGGAGCCGAAGTGGTACCAGGTGCCGCCCACCTTGGCCCAGCCCGTGACCATCGCGCCGCTGGAGCTCAGGTAGTACCAGGAGCCCCCGACCTTGAGCCAGCCCGTGGTCATGGCCCCGCTGGAGCCCAGGTGGTACCAGGTGCCGCCCACCTTGGCCCAGCCGGTCACCATCGCGCCGCTGGAGGCCAGGTAGTACCAGGAGCCCCCGACCTTGGCCCAGCCGGTGACCATCGCGCCACTGGAGCTCAGGTAGTACCACGAGCCGCCGACCTTGGCCCAGCCGGTCACCATGGCGCCGTCGGAGCCCAGGTAGTACCAGGAGCCGGAGTGGGAGATCCAGCCCGTGGCCTTGTTGCCCTTGGCGTCCTGGTAGTACCACTTCCCCCCGCTGTTGACCCAGCGCGAGGCGCCCTGGAGCTGGTTCTGGGCGATGGAGCGGATGGTGCCCAGGGAGGCGTAGCCCCTCGCGCCGGGGCAGGCGGTGGCGCCCACGTCCCGGTGCCCGATGATCCTGGGCAGGGAGAGCGTGGTGCCGGCCTGGTACTTGTCGGTGGTCCTGATGGTGAAGCTGGCTGAGCCGCTGGCGTTGCTGACCCCGGCGCGCCCCAGGAACCAGCCGGCCATCTTGCCCACGGCATCGATCTGGGTGGAGGAGGGGGTGACGTTGGAGTAGTCGCCCATCATGGACAGGCCCATGGTGCCGGTGTTGGCCCCGCGGGCGTGGCCCCCGATGACCATCTGGCCGGCCCCGGCCCGGGTGGAGCCGGAGCGACCCTCGAAGACCTGGCCGTACTTGTCGATGAGGAAGTTGTAGCCGATGTCCCCCCAGCCCAGGGTCACGGCGTGGTAGTGGTAGATGCCCCGCACGATGGAGGGCGACTGCGCCGCCGTGTAGGAGTTCCCGCCTGCCGTGTGGTGGACGACGACGTGGGAGGCGCTGACGTAGGAGGGGCTCCAGGACATGTTGGCCTCGTTGGCGCCCCACTCGGCGCGGGTGGTCACGCCCACGGGCAGGCCATTGGCCCAGGTCTTGACGGGCAGGCCGGTGGCGACGCCCGAGGGCGCCGAGCCGGCGCCGGTCTGGGCCGCCGTCGTCACGACGGGCGCCTGGCCGGCGGGCGCCTGATCGGCGGGCTGGGCGGGGGCGGTCCTGGCGGTGGCCCAGTCCGGCAGCTCGGCCAGCGGGAGGGGCTGGGCCTGGGAGCCGATGGAGGCCCCCGTGACCTCGGTGATCTCAGTGGGCTCGGCCTCAACGGTGGGAAGCGAGGCCGGGTCGAGCTCCTGGGCGCCCTCGGGCTGGGCGGGCACGAGCTCGAGGTGGAGGTCGGCCGGCAGGGCATCGGCGTCGCTGACCACGGAGGCCTGGACGGCGTCGGCCCCACCGGTGATGATCTCCGCGGTGCCGCTGGTGGCCTCATCGCTCCCATCAGCGGTCTCCGCCGGGTACCACGGGGACCAGGATCCCTGCTCGCGCATGCGCAGGTAGATCTGGGCGCCCTGGGGCAGCTCGCCCGACCACGTGAAGCCGGCGACGACGAAGGCGTTGACCTCCAGGGGATCGGTGAGGATCGCGGCCTCGGCCACCAGGTCGTCCTGGTCGTGAACCTCGGTATCCGCGATGGTGCGGATGGTCGGACCACTGCCGGCGCCGGCCTGCTCGGCCGTGCCTCCAGTGCCCCCAGCGCCCTCAGCGCCCTCAGCCTTCCCGGCCTCCTCAGCCCCGTCCTGATCCGCCTGCCCCTCGGCCTCATTCTCAGCGCCCTGGGCCCCGTCCTGCTCCGCGGCGTCATCGAGACCGGAGCGGCCGGCGTCGGTGGCCTGCCCCGAGGGGGTGGTCAGGCTCAGGCGCTGGACCGGGGCGGGGTCCTCGGATGAGTCGGGCTCGGCGGAGGCCGTGGGGATGATGCCCAGGAGCAGGAGCGGAACCGCCACTGCTGCGCCCAGGAGGCGAGTTGCCGACATGGATGGTCCTTCGCGGATCGGGGATGAGTGAGGGTGCGCATCACTCCGCGCAGATGGTGGCCGATGAGCCGTATGGGACGAGTGGTACGCGAGTGACACGGTACTGACCGTCATGCCCGAGGGCCACCGTCCATCCTCCCCATCGGGCCACTCATCGGCGCCTCCCCGCATGTTTCTCCCCCTCTTTTCCGCACCATCTCGGTCCTTGCCCGGCAGATGTGTCGGATAGTCACAATCCGGTCTCTGTCTGGACCTGCCCGCCGAGCGGACATCGACGGGCCGCGGTGTGGCATGATGACGGTCATCCTCCAGCCAGCGGCCCGGGCACCGAGCAGGCCCGCCCCCAGCGCCCCGGCTGCACCAGGCCCTTCAGAATCGGAGCAGCTCTTATGCACGTCCTCATCACCGGCGGCGCCGGGTTCATCGGCGCCAACTTCGTCCACCAGACCCTGCGCCGCTTCCCCGAGGCCACCGTCACGGTCCTGGACAAGCTCACCTACGCCGGCAACCAGGGCTCCCTGGAGGGCCTGGAGGAGCGCGCCACCCTCGTGGTCGGGGACATCGCCGATGCCGACACCGTCGACCCGCTGGTGGCCCAGGCCGACGTCGTCGTCCACTTCGCCGCGGAGTCCCACAACGACAACTCCCTGAACGACCCCTCCCCCTTCATCCGCACCAACCTCGTGGGCACCTTCACCCTCCTGGAGGCCGTGCGCCGCCACAAGACGCGCTTCCACCACGTCTCCACCGACGAGGTCTACGGGGACCTCGAGCTCGACGACCCCGCCAAGTTCACCCCCGAGACCCCCTACAACCCCTCCTCCCCCTACTCGGCCTCCAAGGCCGGCTCGGATCTGCTCGTGCGCGCCTGGGTGCGCTCCTTCGGCATCGAGGCCACGATCTCGAACTGCTCGAACAACTACGGCCCCTACCAGCACATCGAGAAGTTCATCCCCCGCCAGATCACCAACCTCATCGACGGCGTGCGCCCCAAGCTCTACGGGGCCGGGCAGAACGTGCGCGACTGGATCCACGTCCTGGACCACAACGACGCCGTGTGGGACATCGTGAACAAGGGCCGCATCGGCGAGACCTACCTCATCGGGGCCAACGGTGAGAAGAACAACAAGGAGGTCGTCGAGCTCATTCTCGAGCTCATGGGCCACGAGCCCGACGACTACGACCATGTCAACGACCGTCCCGGTCACGACATGCGCTACGCCATCGACAACACCAAGCTCGTCCAGGAGCTGGGCTGGGAGCCCCGCTTCACCGACTTCCGCTCCGGCCTCGCTGAGACCATCGCCTGGTACCGGGACAACGAGGCCTGGTGGCGCCCGCTCAAGGCGGAGGTCGAGGCGAAGTACGCCGCCCAGGGCCAGTAAGCAGGGCCGGTAAGCAGGATCAGCAGGGCGCCTCTGCCCCGCGTCGCGGCGCGGGGCAGAGGCGCCCTTAGTCGGGCCCTCAGTCGCAGGCGGTGATCAGCCAGACCGAGGCCGTCCCCTGGGCGTCGATGAGGCTGAAGCCCTGGGAGGTGTCCACCTGGTCATAGCCGGGGTACTCGGCGCTGACCACGTAGTCATCGACGTCCTGGTCGGCGTAGTAGACGGGCGTTCCCCCCGTCTGCCGGATGAGCTCGCAGACCTTGGGGTCGGTGGCGATCTGGTCGAAGTGCTCGATCATGTAGGCGCTGGTGCCGCTCGGGCCCCCCTTGCCCAGGGCGCGGTGGACGCTGCGCGTGCCGGTGAGCACCGGCATGAGGCCCGATCCCGAGCCCGGGTAGCCGTAGACCACGGCGTCATCGGGCAGCTCGCGGGCCACCCGCCTGATGAACTCCACCTCCTCATCGGTGACCCAGGGGGCGTGGATGAGGGAGTCGGGGTCGTATCCCAGCCGGGCCCAATGAGCCTCCAGGCGCAGGGACCCGGCCGTGGAGACGACCAGGGGCACCACCACCAGCACGGCAGCCCCCACCGCCAGGAAGCGCCGGGCGACGGAGCGCTGCCTGACCAGGGCCAGGCACATCCGCATGAGGCGATCAGCGGCGTAGGCGGCCAGCACGCCGGCCAGGACCACCAGGACCGCCTTGATGCGGTGCTCGTCGTTCCACCAGGCGCCCACCAGCGCCCTCCACCAGCCCCGGGGCAGGGCCGTGATGATGTCCAGGGCGACGATGCCGGCCCACACCGTCACCATCGCCCACTGGCCCCGCCGCACCAGGAGCACCAGGCCGATGAGGGCCAGGACGGCCAGGGGCGCGTGGGCCAGGGCGCCGCCGTCGGCCTCCATGGGGGCCAGGGTCAGGGCGCGCAGGGCGGTCTGCCCAACCGGCAGGACGAGCTGGGGGAAGTCCCCCATGAGGCGCAGCATGCTGGAGGAGACCATGAGCGCCAGCGCCGCCGCGCCGCCCACCGCGGGCAGGAACCGGACCCACGGGCCCCAGGGTCGGTGCTGCAGCCAGCTGGCGCGCCCCCGCAGGCTCCACACCACGGCCCCCACCGCGGAGACGACCACCAGGAGCTGGCCTGCCCCGGCATGGGCGATGCCGGTTCCCACCACGGAGGCAACCACGGCCAGCGCGCCGCGGATGGGCGTGCTGGCGGCATCCCGGCGCCAGAGTATGGCGGCAGCCAGGGAGAAGGGGATGAGGGCGATGGCCAGGGCTGTGGGAGCCTGGGCGTGGAGGTAGAGCATGTAGCCGGGGAACCAGGCGGTCCCCGATCCCGCCGCGCCCGCCAGGATCTGGGCCAGTGGCCCCCCGCCCAGGGAGCGCGCCAGCACGATGCACCCCAGGGGCGCCAGGAGGGCGGACACCATGATGGCCATGACGTTGAAGGCCACCGTGGGCTGGGTGCCGGAATGGAGGGCGGCCACGGCGTGCCAGAGGTTGGGGTAGTAGGAGCCGCCGTTGATCCACCAGGAGGAGCCGAAGGGGCTGGCATTGCCGAAGGTCATGATCTGGGCGATGTAGTTGAGGTGGAACATCGCGTCATGGTTCTGCAGAACAGCCGCCGGCGATCGCAGGACCCGGGCCAGGATGATGAGCTGAGGGAGTGCCGTCAGCAGGATGCCCAGCACGATGGGGGCGGCATGGCCCATGACCAGGCGCAGCCAGTGCTCGGCGCGGTGCAGGCGGGCATGCCGGGCCACTCCGACCGCGCCGGGCACCCGCCCAACCATGCCAATGGCGCTGATAGCGCTGATCCCGCCCAGGATCAGCGCGCTGCTCACCCCGTTCCAGGGCACGCCCACTCGGGCCAGTGCGACGGTGGAGGCGGTGATGACGATGATGCTCACCCCCGGGCCCGCGGCCAGGGCCATATCAGTGCGCACCCCCAGGGCGCCGAGCACGAGGGAGCCGGGCAGCACGAGGACCGCCAGGAGAAGTACGGCCAGGGTCAGCGCGCCTATCCACTCCAACACGACGCCAGGCTAATGCGCCCCCGGCAGTGCCGGTAACCGGCCGCCAATACTCCTCGCCACACTCTCGCCGCGGCTCCCCTCGGCGGCCCGGCTCAGTGGCCCGGCTCAGCGGCTCCCCTCTGCGGCCCGGCTCAGGGCCGGCCATCGCAGGCCGAGATCCGCCACAGGGCGTAGTCGCCCTGGCGGACCACGAGCTCGAGCCGGGCGGGCCGGCGGTCGGCCAGGGCGTTGTCCCAGCGCAGGGGCGGCTGACCGTCACGAGCGCCCTCGGCATCCGGTGAGGAATCGGTGTACAGGTAGTGGGCCCCCAGGCCGTCGAGAAGGGCGCAGGCCTGCCGCCACTGCTCCTCATCGTCCTGGCTCAGATCGGGCCAGGCAGAGGCCAGGCGGTAGTGCGGGGTGTGGCTGGCCGGCACCGAGCGCACGGGGTAGACCACCTCCACTCCCCCGACCGCCCACAGCAGGGTTCCTCCCCGGGAGGGCGAGGCGACGACGACGGCGCCCGGCGGCAGGTGCTGGGCGGCTCGGCCCATGAACTCCAGCTCCGAGGCCGTGGCCAGGGTGCCGTACTGGATCCGCTCGGGATCGTGGACGCTGGCGACCAGGTCCTGATGCAGGGGCAGGCGCCCCACGGCCACCAGTGCCGCCACGGCCGCCAGGAGGATCAGGCGCCGGGGCGCGCGCCTCCAGCCGCGGCCCGCCCCGGCGGGGGGCGCCAGTCGGTCGAGCATGCGGCTCAGCGCCAGGCAGATGAGCAGGGCCGCGGGGATGGCCACCAGGGGCAGCAGGCGGCCCTTCTGCAGGTACCAGGGCGAGCCGAGCTGGCGGCCCCACCAGGCCGGCCCGCCCACCATGATCGTCAGCGCCAGGGCGGTGGCCCACATGGCCACCCAGCGCCGGGCCGCGGGCACTCGCCAGCCGATCCACGCCCCGGCCATCGTGGCCACCGCGATCACCGCCCCCAGCAGTGCCGTGGCGCTCCAGACCCGCCCGTAGGCCGGCAGGTCCGCCAGGGCCTGGCCGGCAGTGACCGGCACGCCCGACCAGCCTCCCGCCGGGCGCTGGTAGCCCAGCACCGAGGCCAGGGGGAGGCGCAGGATCCACATGCCCGCGCCGGCCATGATGGCCGCGGCCGCCAGGAGCCCGATCCTGGCCCGTGGCCAGCGCCGCCCCACCGCCGCCCAGGCCTGGGGCAGCCAGGCGGGTGCCAGGAGGAGCAAGCAGAAGGCCCCCGCCCCGTGCGCGGCCACGGCGCCTCCCGCCGTCAGGGCCAGGAGCAGGGCGGTGGCCGGCCGGCTGCCCTGCCCTCGCACCAGGCGATCGGCCATGAGCAGCGCGCCGGGCAGGCTCAGCACGCACAGGGCGTAGGGCCAGACCGCCAGGGAGGTCACGAGCATCGTGAAGGACACGGGGGCGCCCACGAGCGCAGTGGTCAGGGCCACGGCCCCCGCTCGGTTGGCGGATTTGGCCATGGCCTCGGCGCCCAGCAGCATGCCGGCCATCACGGCGGGCCAGGCCACGGCCATGGCCAGCACGCCCGCATTGGCGGCCAGGGGGACCGGTCCGGGAAGCAGTGCGGCCAGGGCGTGCCAGACCGTGGGGTAGTACACGGCCGTGCCCTGGTAGAGCTCGCGCAGCCCTCCGAGCAGGGAGGCGTCCCCGCCCTGGCGGATCTGCGTCACCGCGCTGAGGTGGAAGGCGGCGTCGAAGGCCTGGGCCGGCCACTGGGCGCGGACCACTCCGGCCAACCAGGCTGCCACGATGACCGCGATGCACAGGGCGACGGCGCAGATCACCGGGGCCGTGCCCCGCAGGCCCTGCACGGGCAGGCCCAGGGCCCGGCGCACGGACCCTGGCCCGCCCCGCGGGATCGGCGCGCCGGATCCCCGGCGCAGGGCCAGTCGGGCCAGGAGGCCGCAGGCCGCCGTGAGCGCCAGCAGGACGGGCAGGGCGGCGGCGTTCCAGCGCCACCCCAGCGCTCCCAGGGCGATGGCCTGGGCGGCCACCAGCGCGCTGGTCACTCCCGGCGCCACGCTCAGCGAGGCCCAGCGCCCCAGCCCCGCGCATCGGCCGATCACCCATCCCGGCGCCAGGAGCAGGACCAAGGCCAGGGCCGTGAGCCCCACGAGCGCGGCCGCCCCGGCGGGCATCACGAGGTCCAGCCGCAGCCGGAGATGAGCCACAGGGTGTGCGTCCCGTCGGTGGCCACGGGGGTCAGCTGCGACTCGGGCACGAAGTTGAGCTGATTGGGCCACTGGGGCGTCTTGCCGCCGGCGGACGCCCCGCCCTCAGAGCGGTCGGCATCGGTGTAGTAGTAGTGGGCGCCCAGACGATCCAGGGCCTGGCACACCTGGGGGTCGACGCGCATCATCGCCGCATGCCCCGAGACGTATCGCCGATCCGGCTCGGCGTAGGGGCGCAGGGAGGGGTAGACGACCTGCCGGCCCGTCAGCGACCAGTAGTAGGCCGAGCCATTGGTGGGCTGGCCGAGGACCATGGCGTCTTCGGGGATCAGCTCGGCTGAGCGGCGGATGAAGTCGGCCTCCCCCGGGGCGAGCATGACCGTCCAGGCCGAGCGCGCGGGCTGGTAGGCCACCGCGGTCACGCGCTCGTGGATGCCCTCCCGCCCCAGGGTGTTGACCACCAGGAGGATGGGGGAGGCCACCGACAGCGCCGCCGCCACCACCCGCAGGCGGCCGGTGCGACTGCGGGCCTGGGCGCACAGCCACTCCACGGCGGTGGCCGCCAGGACGAGCACCGGGATCTCCAGCAGGGGCAGGATGCGGGCCTTCTGCATGTACCAGGGGGAGGCCAGGATGCTCAGCGGCGTATGGGTCATCACCGAGGCGGCCAGGATGACCAGGGCCAGCGGCGCGCACAGCGCCGCCCAGCGGTGGCGGTGGGTGGCCAGGGCCACCAGCGCCCCCAGCACGGACAGGGCGCTGAGCCCGCTGGCGCCCATGCCGCGGTCGGGAATGGCCGAGATCATCGGGCTGTCGCGCCAGGCCTCCAGCATGGTGTTGCCGAGCATGGCGCCGGGGCGGGTGAAGCGGGCGAGCATGACCAACTGGTCGGCGAAGACCGATCCCCCGGCCAGGAGTCCCAGGCAGACGACCACGGCCACCCCGATGAGGGCGCTGCGCGATCGCCCTCCCTGGCGCCAGCGCCGCCGCACCTCGTGCAGGAGCACCAGCAGCATGGCGGGAACGCCCAGGACGGCGAGGTTGAACACCGAGGCGCCGTGCACGAAGGCCGCGCCCATGGCCGCCAGGACGACGGCCACGATGCCGCCCAGGGGCCACACGCTGCCCCGGCGGTACCCGCGCTGGGGGCGGGCCACCAGGAGCAGGGCGATGACCCCGGGCAGCAGGCACACCGACCAGCCGTAGGGCCACAGGGTGGTCAGCAGGACGAAGGGGGCGGTGGCGATGGCCGAGGCGATGATGCCTGACAGCAGGGGAAGGGCGTCGCGGATCCGCCGGGAGGTGGGCGGCACGCAGGCCGACAGCAGGGAGGCGCAGCCCAGGCACCAGACCAGGCAGGCGCCGATCAGCGCCACCAGGTTCGCCGAGGTGGGCACATCGGCGGGCAGGATCGCTACCAGGGCGTGCCAGCCGGTGGGGTAGTAGTGCACCTGCCCCCAGTACATCGGGGCCAGGCTGCCCACCGGGTAGGCGTTCTGGTCCTGGCGGACGTAGGCCGCCGCGTTGAGGTGCCACACGCCGTCGGAGGCCTGCATGGGGGTGTCCAGCCCGTCGAAGCCGCGCAGCATGGCCTGGGCGCTGATGAGGAAGGCCAGTCCCACGGCGATGATGACCGGCCACCAGATCGGGGTGCGGGTCTCACTGAGCCGCGGCGGGCGGATCCGGTGCATCAGGCGCACCGCGCCCACGGCCGCCCCCACCAGCACCACGGCGCCCAGGGCCGCGGTCAGGAGATTCCAGGGCAGTCCTGTCACGTGGTAGACGACGACCAGCGTGCCGATCATCGCCGATCCCACCGCCGGGGCCGCCGCCAGCGCCTGCATGCGCAGCACGGCCAGCCTCCGCAGAACGAGATATCCGGGGAGGTAGAGGATGACCAGAAGAGTGGGGACGGTCAGTGCCATCAACCACGGTGCAGAATCCAGAGGTTGCGCCTTCACTCGAGGGACAGTGCCGCATCAGGATAGCGCCGCCCCCGGCCACTGCCCCATCGGACACCGCAAAGGGTTGCCATGATCACCTTGATGATCGCATTGGAGGTCACCTGATCACTGAGAATCACTGCCTGGCGGATCATCGGCGGGCTCGCCCAGGAGAAGGGCGTCGTACAGGGGCCTGACCCGCGTCCAATCGGCATGCTCGATCATCCACTGGGACTGGGCGCGGCAGTACTCGGCGTCATCGCAGTGCTCCCAGATTCGCTGCGCCGCCTCCTGGGGGGTGCGGACCACCCAGGATGAGGGGAACAGCAGGCCCGGACCTCCCCAGCGGGCGACGTCGGGCCAGTCGCGCACCACGGGCAGCGCCCCGGAGGCCGCCCCCTCGATGAAGCCCTCATGAGTGCCCTCGCGCCGCGAGGAGGACAGGATCACCCCGACCCCGCGCAGGTACTGGGCCACCTCGCTGGTGCGGCCGGTGATCTGGACGGCCGGTCTCAGGTCATCGATGCGCTCCTGAACGCCCTGGGCGTAGGCGCGCTCGGAGGGTGTGAGGTCCTGGGGGAATCCCGGGCCGATGAGCATGAGCCGCCACGAGGGGTCCTGGGCCCGCAGGATGTCGAGCACGTCCAGGGCCCAGGCCGGGTCCTTGCGCAGTGCCGCCCAGCCGACCAGCGCGAGGGTCCGCTGGGCCCCCGGCTCCTTGGGCTGGCGGAATCCGGTGAGAAGGGCGCGGTTGGGAACCGTGCTGACTCTCATGCCCTGCGGCAGGGGGGCGCTGGCGCGCAGGATCTCCCTGATGGGCGGAGAGACGGTGATGAGGCGGTCCACGGCCGACCAGTCGATGAGCTGGGGCATGGCGGTGGAGGCCTCATAGGAGTGGATCCTCATGAGCAGGAGCGCCCCGGGGGCATGGGAGGGAGCCACCAGGGAGGTCCAGACGGCGGCGGCACTGCCCCATTCGACGACGATCGTCTGGGCCCAGGCCAGGTCCTCGGCGATCGGGGCGGGAACACGGGGCGGCTGCCCTCCCCGGCGCAGGGCCGCCCGGTCGGCCAGCAGGCCGCGCTGCTCGGGGAAGGTGGCGAGCTCGGACAGGTCGCGGCGGCGCACCTCGAAGCGCTCATCGTCCTGGTAGTCGGTGATGATGTCCTCGATGAAGTTCCAGTTCCGCAGGGAGATGAACAGGACCCGGCGCGGGCCCGGGCCCTCCGCCTGCCCGGCCTGTCCGGTGTGCCCGGCCCGGTCCGCCCCGGCGATGGGGGCGGTGATCTCCTGCCAGGCCCGGCTCTGGCGCAGCAGGGACAGGAAGGCCACGGGATCCTCGGCCAGAGCCGAGGGCCCCTGGCCGAAGTGCAGGCAGGGGTGGAACAGGAGCCGCAGGCAGGCGTCCAGCAGATCGACGGCGCTGCTGTCCTGGCCCACGGCCCAGCACTGGTCGGCCAGGTCGAGGGCCTCGCGCAGCACCATGTCATCCTGGCGCCGATCGACCAGCCCCTGGTCCAGGTCCACGATCCGGTCCTCCAGGCGCAGGATCACGGCCTCTGGCCGCTGGCCCATCCTGCCGGCGGCGCGGTGCAGGAGGCGCCGGGCCGCCGAGTAGTGCTGGCGGTCGGCCAGGAAGCGGGCCCGCCGGGCGACCTCCACCGCGCCGGGCAGGCCGGCCCCGCGTCGCAGCGCCAGGCTCAGGCGCCCCAGGACAAGCGCCTCCAGGGCGGCAAGGCCGGGGCCGGTGGTGGCGGCGCGGGAGATCAGGCCGACGACGCCGGTGGCATTGCGGACCATGGCACCTCCTTGGTTTGGCGTACCGTCGGGGGCGACGATACTGACGATACTGCGGCCAGCAGCGCGGGCAGCGCCTTGGTCAGCACGGAGGCCGCCATGAAGCGCAGCGGCGCCTCCCGATCGAGCATCCACACCGGGTCGGGGGTCACCAGGGTCCGCAGGCTGCCGTGGCGCCGTCGGCGACGGGAGGCCTCGATCAGCTCGGCCGCGGGAGCCCCCGGGTCCAGGCAGGCCGCGAGCAGATCGGTCTCCGCCACGGACAGCACCCGCGCGTATCCGGGGGCGGCGCGGTGCAGGGCGCGGATGATGGCGGCCAGCGCGCGCCGCTCGCCCCGGCTCC
Source organism: Actinomyces slackii (assembly GCF_900637295.1). NCBI lineage: Bacteria > Bacillati > Actinomycetota > Actinomycetes > Actinomycetales > Actinomycetaceae > Actinomyces > Actinomyces slackii. Next base: position 3,084,134 of record NZ_LR134363.1, read on the forward strand.
AGTGCTCCGGGCGATCCCGGTAGTGAACGGCGCCGAAGACGTGGATGCGCACCATCTTGACGATCACCGCCCGTCGCTGGGCCGGGCCCAGGGCGGCGAACCAGTCCTGGGCGACCAGGTCGATCAGGAAGGCCAGCTGCTCGTCGATGGGCCGGATCTCGTAGGTGACGCGGTCCTGGGCGTCCTCCCCGATGAGGTAGGCCGGCCCCACGGCGTCATAGGCCGTGGGCAGGGCCGAGAGCATCTGCGTCATGAAGGACACGTCCTCGCCCACGGACAGGCCCGGCACCAGGGCCCCGATGCCCTCGCGGCCCAGGGCCTGAAGGCTCATGAGCCCCAGGGGCGCGGAGCGGTAGGACAGGCGGTCGGCCACCAGATCGGTGCGGGCCAGGCGTCCCAGGCGGTCCAGGCGGCCCAGGCGGCGCATCGCGGTCCCGCTCGATCCGCTCAGGGCGGCGGCCAGCAGGCGGGTCCAGCGCACCGCGGGGGTGGGGACCGTGGCCCCGGGCTCGCCCAGGGCCAGGCGGGGGATGACGAGCTCGGCGCCCGTGGCCCGGGCCAGGGCCAGCCAGGACTCCACCGCCCCGGGGCACAGCTGGTCATCACTGCCCATGATGGAGACCCAGGGCGTGCGGGCCTGGGCGATGCCGGCGTTGAAGGGGCCCGCGGGGCTGGGGATGCCGTCGTGCAGCTCCAGGTAGCGGACCCGGTCGCGGTGGGCGGGGCCGATCACCGCGGCGAGCTCGGCGGCATCGAGGTTGTGGCTCACCACGGTCACGCAGGCCGCGGGCGCGTTGCCCTCCAGGACGGAGGCCACGGCCCGCCCCAGGGGGCGCCGCGGGCTGTGGCAGGCGATGACCACATCGACCAGGGCGCCATCGGGCGCCTGGGGGGATCCCAGATCGGCGCGGTGAACCGGGGCGCCCGTCGGCGCGGCGCTGCTCATCGGGCCTCCTCATCGGTGGGCCCGGCCGGGGGCTGGGCGGGCGGCAGGACGATGCTGCGGTCGTGATCGGCGGCGCGCCTGTCCAGGGCGGCGATGGCCCGCACCCAGCCGTCCATCTGCCGCTCGGCGGACAGCTCCCCGGCGGCCCGGGCCGAGGCCCGCTTGGCCTTGGCCACCTGCTCATCGGACAAGGAGTCCAGCGCGGCCACCAGGGAGGCGGCGGTGAAGTCCTGCGTGACCACGCCCAGCTCGTGGTCGCGCACCAGGCGGGCCATCTCCGGGCTCGGGGAGACCACGACCGCCAGGCGGGCCTGGATGAAGTCGAAGAGCTTGTTGGGCAGGGCGTGGCGGTAGTTGAAGGAGACCGGCGGCAGGGTGAAGACCCCCACGTCATAGCGGGCCAGGGTCGGGACCAGCTCGGCGTAGGGCACCGGGTCCAGCACCCGCACCCGCCCCTGGGGCTGGGCGGCGGCCAGGGCGCGCAGGCGCTCGATGAGGGCCGGGTCGTTGCGGGTCAGGTAGAGGTCGAGCACGACCTCGCGAGAGGCGGCCCCGGCGGCCTCGATCATGATCTCCAGGTGGCGGTCCGGCAGGGCGGCTCCGGAGTGGACCAGGCGCAGTGGCCGAGCCACCTCGGTGACGGGCAGATCATGGTAGGGCGTGGCATTGGTGACCACCGTGGCCCGGATGCCGTACTCGCGCAGGTAGGCCTCGGCCAGCCCCTGGGCCACCGTGGTGACCGAGTCGGCCCGTGCCACATGGGTGCGGCACAGCCAGCGCACATAGGGCGCGACGAAGATCCTCCAGCGCGCCACCCCCTCCTTCTGGCGGGGGGCGTACTCGTGCAGGTCGGCGTGCACGCCTCCCAGCGGGGCCAGGGACAGGGCCAGCGGGACGGTCTCGGCGTCGTCGGCCAGGATCGTGTCCCAGGCGCCGGCCTCCAGCTGCCCACTGACCCAGCTGACCACCTCCTGGCTGCGCTGAGCGTGGGCGAATCGCCTGAGGATGAGGCTGGTGCGGTCCAGGCGCCAGGAGATGAGCTCATCGGGGATGCGCACATGGCGGGCCACGCCCTCGGGGGCGGGGCCGTAGCCGCAGGTGGTCACCTCGTGGGTGGGGGTGAAGAGCCGGACCTGCTTGAGCACCCGGGCGTCGGAGGCGATCGGGGAGAAGGAGATGATGAGCAGGCGCGGGCGCCTGCCGGGGGCCGGCCCCTGGGGGAGGCGGGCCCGGGCCGGGCCCATGAGCGCCCGCCGGTAGGCGCCGATGAGCCGGGCGGCCTCGCCCTGCCAGGTCAGCTGCGAGGCGGCCGCCCTGGCCGCCTCGCGGTAGCGCTGCGGATCGGCCAGGATCCGCGCGATGGTGGCGGCCAGGTCGTCGGGGTCCTCACCCGAGAAGACCTCGCCAACACCCAGCTCTTCGACCACCCCGCGGATATCGGGAAGATCAGCGGCCGCCACCGGCAGCCCGCCGCGGATGGACTCGAAGAGCTTGTTGGGCAGGGCGTAGCGGTAGGACAGGCAGGTGGGGCGCACATGGACCACCGAGACATCGGCGTCGGACAGCGCCTCAGAGACCTCCTCGGGGGCCACGGGCCCCACCCGGTGGACCCGGTGGGGCACGCCATGGCTGCGGGCGTGGTCCTCCAGGAGCTCGAGGTAGTCGGGCTCGCCGTAGCCGAGCATGACCAGGTGGACGTTCTCGGGCAGCTGGGCCAGGGCCGCGATGGTCTCCTCGATGCCGCGCGAGGTGGTGATGCGCCCCCCGTAGGCGATGACCCGAGTGTCGGCCCCCAGGCCGGCCAGCTCGCGCAGGCGCCCGCGGGCGGGGTCGGGCAGGGGCCCGGCCTCGGGGATGTTGCGCACCAGGGCGGGAGGGATCGCCATGCGGTACTGGGCGGCCATCCACTCCACGATCGAGGGCGAGACGGTGATGACGGCGTCGGCCCGCGCCACTCCCCGCGCCTCCAGGGCGGCCTCCACGCGCGGGGCCAGGAGGCGGTCGGCGCGCACATTGCGGTCCAGCCACAGCTCGTGGGCGTCGTAGACCAGGCGGGCCCCGCAGCGCTCAACGATCCACAGGGCGGGGGCCAGCGTGTTGCCGTCATTGGCGTGGACCACATCGGGCCCCCAGGCCAGGGCGGCCCGGGCGCAGCGCAGCCAGTAGGAGGACAGGGACACGCTCCGGTAGGCGCGCATGGCCAGGTCCGCCTGGGCGCGCACCATCGCCGAGGCCGCCACCCCCAGGCCCCGGCGCAGCCGCCCGGCCGGCCTGCCGGGCGCCTCGGCCCGGGCCGCGCCCCCGTCGCCGTCGCCGTCGCCAGGAGCGGGGGCTGGGGCGGGGTCCTCCTTGCCGCTGAGGCGGTCGCGCAGGCCGGCCAGCCCCGGGGCCATCATGTCCAGGGAGAACTCGCGCGAGCGGTGGATATCCACCCCGGGGGCCACGGGCACCTCCCCCTCGGGGAAGCCGGCCAGGATCCGGGAGACGGCGAAGATCCTCACCGTCGCCCCGGCGTCGCGCAGCGTGGCGGCCTCCTTGAGGACCCGGGAGTCGTTGTGGGCGTCGTTGAAGACGAGCATGGCCACGCGCGGCCCTCGCCCGCCCATCGTCGGCAGGCGCAGCTGCGGCTCAGCGGTGGGCGCGGTCATGATTCCTCCTTGGGCGCCCCGGCCTGGGCCGGGGCATCGTCGTCGAGCAGTCCGGCCAGCGCCGCCTGCCGGGCGAAGTCGGGGGCGGCGGCCACCACCTCGTCGAAGGTGCCGCTGGCGGCCAGACGGGCATCGCGCAGGAAGCAGACCTGGTCGCTGTGGCGGATCGTGGCCAGTCGGTGGGCGACGACGATGACCGTCACCTCGCCCGACAGCTCGGCCACCGCCTCGGTGACCGCCGCCTCGGTGGCCGTGTCCAGGGCGGAGGTGGCCTCATCCATGATGAGCACCAGGGGCTCGCAGTACAGGGCCCGGGCGATGCCCAGGCGCTGGCGCTGCCCGCCCGACAGGCGCATGCCCCCCTCGCCGACCTCGGCCCAGATGCCGCCCTCGCGCTCCTCGATGACCTCCAGGAGCTGGGCCCGGCGCAGCGCGCGGCGCACCCGCTGCTCATCGATGCTCCCGGTGTCCCAGGACAGGGCCACGTTGTGGGCCACCGTGGAGTCGAAGAGGGCGACCTCCTGGGGGACGTAGCCCACGCGCGCCCGCCAGGCGCGCAGCACCTCGCTCAGGGGCGTGCCATCGATCCGCAACTGGCCGCGGGTGGGCTCCTGAAGGCCCAGGATGATGTCCACCAGGGTGGACTTGCCCGAGCCCGAGGCCCCCACCAGGGCCATGGAGGCCCCCAGGGGCACGGTCAGTGAGACGTCCCTGAGCGCCGGCTCGGCCGACCCGGGATAGGTGAAGGAGACATCGTCGATGACCAGCGCGCCGGCGCCCTCGGGCAGGTCCCCGCCGGCGCGCATCTCGGCGTGGCGCTCGCGGTTGGCCCGACCCTCCTCGATCTCGGACAGGACGCGCTCGGCGTGGGGGATATTGGCGCCGGTCTGGCCCATGATGGTCTGGAAGCGGGTGATGGAGGGCACGATGCGGAAGCCGCAGACCCCGAACAGCGCCAGGGAGGACAGGGCCTCGCTCAGACCGCCCTGGGACAGGCCCATGGCGGCGGCGATGGCCAGGCCGCCGATGAGGGCGATCTCCAGCATGTAGCGGGGCACGGCCCCCAGGAAGGACTGGTCCGCCCGGGCCACCGAGGCCTTGCGCCGCTCGGCCAGGACCACGCGCTCGAGCTCGGCGGCCTTGTCCCGCAGGGTGATCTCCTTAAGGGAGTGGACCATCTCGGTGACCAGGCGCACGGCCCTGACCGAGTAGGTGCGATTGGCCTGCCCCGCCAGGACGGCCCGCTTGAGGACCCACAGGTACATGACGATCGCGACGAGCAGGAAGTAGACCACCGTGACCAGGGCCATCGCCGGGCGCGCCACGAAGAGCACCGCCATGACGGCGCCGAAGGTGCAGATCTCGCCGGCCAGCTGGGTGACGGGGATGAGGACCCCCGAGACCGTGGAGGCCACCCCCACATCCGTGGAGCGCACCAGGTCCGTGGAGTGCCGCTTGAGACGGTCCGCCCAGGGGGCGTAGAAGAAGGAGTCCAGGAGCTGGGCGCCCAGGTCCTGCTCGAACTCGGCGAAGCGCCTGGTGGAGACCCGCTGGATGACAATGGCCAGCAGGTCCTTGGTGACGATGAGCAGGCAGACCGTCACCAGCAGCCAGACCATCCCCGCTCCCGAGGCGCGCAGCCCCACCACCGGGATGGTCATCTCCGCGCCTGTCATCAGCGGGGTCAGGATGAGGGCGAGCAGGCCCAGGGCCGCGATGTCCAGCAGTGCCAGGGCGGAGAAGAGCCCGGCGAAGGTGAGGATGAAGCGCTGGGACCCCGTGGGCAGCACGGTGAGGAGGTCCCTGACGGTACGCAGCAGCATGCTCACCCGGCGAGTCTAACCGGCGCCGCGCCCGCCCTGGCCGGGATGTGCGGGCATCCGCGCCGCTGCCGTGCGCCCGTCGGATGACACGCCCGGCGGGCGGATGGCGCGCCCAGGAGGCTTATGCCCGAGAACAATACTCCTTGTCAACCCGGCCGTCATGGTTATCGACCCGAGACCAGTGCATCCCCCTGATCGCCAGGTACGCTAGGCAGCATCCGCAACGCCTCCACCGGCTCCAACGATCAGTCCACCGGGAGCACCGCCCCGGCAGGAGTTGATCCTTCTCCCACAAGCAGATCGCGATCCCATGAATATCAATTCTCAACGACCGTCCATTCTCGTCATCTCCTTCTCCCCGATCCATCGGGACGCCCGGGTCCTTCGCGAGATCGGGGCGCTGGCGGAGGTCGGCGAGGTGACGAGCATCGGGTACGGTTCCCAGCCCCCGCACGTCACCGAGCATCTGCGGGTTCCCGACGGCGCCCCCTCACTGCCCCAGACTCCCGCGGGCGTGGCCCGCCTGGCGGCCAGGCGCCTGCGGTCCTGCGAGACCGCCGCCCCCGCCGCGCGCGCCGCCATCGACCTGGTGGGCGAGCGCCGCTTCGACATGGTCGTGGCCAACGACGCCCGCTCCATCCCCACCGCCTTCGCCGTGGCCCACGGGGCGCCGGTGTGGGCGGACATGCACGAGTGGGCCCCCGAGGAGCGCGCGCATGTCACCAGCTGGCGCCTTCTCGTCGCGCCCCTGATGGATCACATCTGCCGCGAGTACCTGCCGCACTGCGCGGCCGTGACGACGGTGGGCCAGGAGATCGCCCGCCTCTACCAGGAGCGCTACGGCGTGACCCCGCGCCTGGTGCGCAACGCCGCCCCCTACGCCAGGCTCTCCCCCTCCCCCACCGCGCCGCAGGGAGTCATCCGCCTGGTCCACTCCGGAGGCGCGGTGCCCGGGCGGCGCATCGAGGCGATGATCGATGCGGTGGCCGCCCTGGACGAGCGCTTCACCCTGGACCTCTACCTGGTCCCCGGGGGCGACGGCGGGGCCTACCTGGACCGGCTCAAGGACCGGGCCGCAGGATGCGGCAGGATCCACTTCCCCGCCCCCGTCCCACCGGGGGACCTGCCGGCAACCCTCAACCACTACGACATCGGGATGTACTGGATCCCGCCCTTCAACACCAATGCGCGTCTGGCCCTTCCCAACAAGATCTTCGATTACGTGCAGGCCAGGATCGCCGTCGCCGTGGGGCCCACCATCGAGATGGCGCAAGTCGTCGACGCCTACAGCATCGGGCTGTCCTCCCGCACCAATGAGGTCCAGGACATCATCTCCACGCTCAAGGAGCTCACGCCCGAGGCCATCACGCGCTGCAAGGCGGCCTGCGACCGGGCCGCGCACGAGCTGAGCTTCGAGCAGGAGCGCGGGACGATCCATGACATCGTCCGCTCCCTGACCGGCGCCCAGGCCTCGACCGCCTCAAGCGCCTGAGCCTCATCCGGGCCTGCCGGGCCTGGCAGTGAGGATCGCAGGGATCGCGGGGATCAGTCGCCTTCGCGGAGGAACTCGCCCTTGTCATTGAAGACATTGGGCCTGCCCTGGGGCCCGAGCAGCGGCTCGTAGGGGATCTTGAGCCCCCACGGGTCGCGCTGGCCGACCGGGTCGGGAGCGCCGCAGGCGGTGATGCGCCACACCGAGGCCGAGCCGGCGCGGGCCACCAGCTCGAAGCCCTGGGAGGTGTCCACCCCGTAGAGCCCGGGGGCGCGCTCACGCACATCGATCCCCGGGACGGTGCCGGGCTCATCGGCGTAGTAGTAGCCGATCCGGTAGTGGTTGACCAGCTCGCAGACCCGCGGGTCCTGGCCGATGCGGGAGAAGTTCTCGGCGAGGTACTGGGCATCCCAGTCCAGGGACCGGTAGGTGACATGTGGGAAGACCGAGCGCAGTCCAGCCAGGGGCTGGACATAGGCGGCCCCCGCGGCGGGGTCGCCGAGCACCATGAGGGAGGGATCGGCCTTTCCCCGCAGGGACATGATCATCGAGGCCTCTTCGGTGGTGAGCATGTGCACCGGGGCCCTGGAGCCGGGCGGGTAGGAGGACTGGCCGGCCCGCTGCCTGGCCGGTCCCGCGCTCAGCCCGCCCACCAGCACGGCGGCGCAGGCCAGGAGCGCGACGGCGTCCCTGGGGCTCGGGCGCCTGAGCCCCGGGCGGCCCGGGGCTCCCTCGCCGTCGCTGTCAGTGCCGCCCTCGGGCTCGGCCCGCAGCGCCGCCCGCCGATCGGCCCGCGCCCCCAGGGCGGCGATCAGGGCGTCGACGGCGGTGGCCGACAGCAGGCCGATCGCCGGGAGCACCAGGGGGATGACGCGGTAGGGGTCGTTGTACCACAGGCCCGTCAGCGCGGACAGCGGCCCCATCGGCAGGTAGGTGGCCGCCAGCAGCACCATGGGCAGGAGCCACGCCCAGGCGATCCACCTCAGGCCCGGCCGGCGCACGGCCACGACCAGGCCTCCCGCCGTCACCAGCAGGTGGAGTCCCAGGGCCACGAGGTAGCCGGCCCCTCCCCCGCCCATGGGCCACAGCGTGACCAGGGCCTGGAGCCGCAGGCCGAGCCCGGAGGTCCCCGCGTAGGTGTCGCGCCCCAGCCTGGCCAGGATCCCGGGATCCAGGATCACCACCGTGGACACCAGGGCCAGGGCGATCGCCGCCCCCGCCAGGATCCCCACCGCGATGCGCCGCCCGATCCGGTTGGCCACGAAGCGGCTGACGCTCATGCCGATGGCCGCCAGCAGGGGCAGGCCGGACAGGAGGATGGAGAAGACGGCCGTGGGGTAGGTCGCGGCCGCACCGCCCAGCGCCACGACGAAGATCAGCAGGGCGATGAGGGCGCGCCGTCGCCCCGCGTTCCCGGTATCGTGCAGGAGCCTGACTGATCGGCACAGCAGCGCCAGTGCCGCCGGCAGCACCGCGTAGCCCAACGCATTGGGCCACAGCTGCCGGTAGGCGAGCATGTAGATGGGGAAGGCCGGCAGGAGGGCCATGGTCAGCGGGGCGATGGCCGCGGCCCAGCGCGAGGTGGGCAGGGCCTCGGCCGCGAGCGCCGCCATGCCCAGCGTCCAGATGAGGGGCACCAGCGCCACCAGGGCGTTGGTGGTCGCCACCACCTGGGCGGGGCTGGCCACCGTGGCGACGAGGGCGTGCCACATCAGCGGGTAGTAGGCGGGGATCGCGCGCATGCTGAAGGACCAGGAGGCGCCGGTCAGCAGGGAGGCATCACCGGTCTGGGTGATCGTCCAGGCCAGGTTGTAGTGGAAGACGGAGTCGATCTGCTGGGCCGGCAGGGTGGGGTCCCACTGCGTGAGGATGGGCAGGCTCAGGAGCACCGCGGCCAGGAGCGCCGCGCCCAGGGCACGGGCCTGGGTCCCGCGCGTGGGGCGGGGCAGGGCCTGGGGCACCGGGGCCGGGAGCCCCTGGAGGACCAGGCGCGCCGTGCCCCAGGACACCAGCAGGCACAGCGCCAGCCCGAGGCCCAGGCTCACCAGGGAGTAGCGGATCCCCATCCAGTGGCAGGCCTGCCCGATCAGCGCCATGACGGCCAGGGTGACCGGCGGCGCCGCGGCCAGGGGCAGGAGCCCGCGCATGCCGGCCAGGCGCAGCATCACCCAACCGGGCAGGAACAGGAGTGCCAGGAGTGCCAGAGCCCGCCCCAGATGGGGGAGCCATAGGACTAGAACTGTCATGAGGGAGTCTCCCTGTCGTGACTCGGCGCTGGCATAGGGGTGACCGGGGAGATGTCGCCAGGGGCGCCAGACGTGCTTGGGATGCGCTGATCTCAGGTGATGGGAGTGCCGCCTTTCACGAGCGCCAGGCTCTGGGGGGCCAGGACCAGGGCGGCCTGGCGCGCTCGCGCCGCCCAGGTGTGCGCGGCGGCGGCGGCCCGCGCGGCCTCGGCCCTGTCCCGAACCTCGCCCGGCTCCTGCTCCAGGTGGCGCAGGAGGTCGATGAAGGCCTGCCGGTTGTGGTCCACGACCCAGCCGGCGCCATTGGCCTCGATGATCCGCCCGGCCTCGGTCCCACGGGTGGCGATGACCGGCCGGCCGTAGGAGAGGTACTCGAAGAGCTTGACGGGCACGGCGATGTCCCGGTACTCGGAGGGCTTGACGGCCAGGACGCCCACATGCGCCTGGGCGTAGAGGGGGGCGAGCTCGGAGGAGCTGAGGTGGTGGACCCCCAGGCCCAGCTCCGCCAGGGCGGGCTGGGCGGCCAGCGCGCCCTGCCACTGCTCGGCGCGGGTGACCAGGTCGAGGTGGGCGCTCGGCGCGGCGGGCAGGGCGGTGAGGAACTCGGTCAGGTCGTAGTGCGCGCCCAGCCCTCCCACGTAGAGCAGGCGCAGGCCCTGCTCGGCCTGCGGCAGGGGCAGGATGCGGCCCTCGTCCCCGGCGGGGGGAAGGGCGGAGAAGAAGTCGGTCTCATCGAGGCCCACCAGCCCCGCCATCCGCTGGGAGGGCAGGAAGAAGTGGACCTGCTTGCGGCGGTAGCCGCGCAGATCCGCGCGCTGGAGCAGGGGCAGGATGAGGCCGCGCAGGCCCGTGGACCGACCCATGGGGGTGCGCCAGTAGGCGTCCCGGTAGAAGACCCCCAGGGGCACCCCGGCGCGGCGCAGGTGCGCCAGGATCGCCTGCTCCAGGTGGGGCGCGACTCCGCTGCGCAGGCTGGTGGCCAGCGCATTGGGCTGGGTGGAGTTCTCCATGTAGTGGAAGGCCGGCCGCTGCCCGTCGTCCAGCCGGGCGCGCAGGGCGGCGAAGGCGCGGCGCCGCTGGGGCACCGTGCCGCTGAGGTCGAAGACCTCGTAGCCGATCTCGCTGAAGGCGGCCCTCATGCGCAGTGGGCGCAGGCGGGAGGCCGAGGTCGGATCGGGGTCCAGGGGGTAGGGGGCGTGGAAGACCATCCACGGGCGCCGCGCCGCGGGCCCGAGCCGCCAGCCCGGTGCCGGGGCCCCGGGGGACTGGGATCCGCTCGTGGAGGGGCTCATGACCGGGCCCCTGCCTCCAGGGCGGCGGCGAGCCGGCCCAGGCGCTCAGCCATGGCGGTGTACTGGCGCTCGGCGTTGAACTCCTCATCCCAGGTGCGCCTGGCCTCGGCGCCCATGGCGGCGCGCTGGGAGGGCGGGGCGTCGGCGATGGAGGCGATGGCGCGGGCGATGTCCTCGGGGGTGGCCGCCGCCGGGACCAGATGGCCGTTGCGCCCGTCGCGGACGATCTCGGCGGTGCCGCCCACATCGGTGGCCACCACCGGCAGCCCCGCGGACATCGCCTCCATGATGGAGACCGGCACGCCCTCCCCCGAGGAGGTGTTGACCAGCATGGTGAAGCCGGAGGAGGCCAGCAGCTCCCGGGTGCGCTCATTGGACTGGTAGCCCAGGAGCTCGACCCGGGCGCGGGGGGCGACGCGGGCGGCATGATCCCTCATGGCATCCAGGCGCCCCTCATCGCGCTCGCCGATGTGGGTCCAGCGCACGGGGCGGTGGCGGGACAGGACCCCGACGGCGTCGGCGAGCCGGTCGACGCGCTTGTAGGGCGCCAGGTGGGAGCAGCTGACGAGGTGGAGCCCCGGGTCCCGGCCCTCGGCCGCCTGCCCGCCGGCGGGGCCGGCGGGGCTGGCGGGCACGCCCAGGTGACGGATCTCGATGCCGGCGCCGCCCTCACCGGCGCGGTAGGGCTCCAGGAAGGAGCGGGCGTAGCGGGAGATCGGGTAGATCTCATCGAGGCCTCGGACCAGGCGCCGGCGCCCGGGCAGGTGGCCCCCGGCGGCATCGGCCTCGTCGACGTCGTAGGCGTGAGCCCGTGAGACCGCGACGACCGGGGCGCCGTGGGTGGCCTTGAGCATCTGGGCCACACCGGCGGCCGTGTGCAGCCAGTAGGCGTAGACGAGCATGGGGCCGCCCACCAGGTCCTCACGGTAGAAGCGCGAGCGCGTCAGCGCCCTGGTCCGCTCCAGGACATCGGTGGCGTAATGGGCCTCGCGCACCAGGGCCGTGGGGCTGCGGCGCAGATTGCCCACCTCGATGCGGCCCGGGCCCGCGGCCAGCTGGGGAAGGAGACGAGGCAGGCTCTGCTTCCAGGGGCGCGCGGGCCCGGGCAGGCGCACGGCGGTGGCCTGGGGCGGCAGGCGGCGAGTCTTGACCGCCCCGGCCCGTATGGGCACGATCCAGATCCTCTCGAAGGCCCGGGCCAGGTAGCCGATCTCCTGCTCGAAGAACTCCTCGCCGACATCGAAGGGGTAGTGGTCGGTGAGAATCACCAACGGTACTGACGACGGTCTCACGGGTCTCCTTTCCTCCACCCGCTGCAGCAGGGCCCGGCGCATGCCGGTGGCCTGCCGCACCGATCATCGCATGGCGCCATGGCGGCACCCTCACACCGGGGCATCATGTCGGCTCCCGGCCACGGCGGCGCCGCGATCATAGGACCGCGCGGTGAGAATCGACATGCCGAGCATCCCCGCCAGCAGAAGCGCCATCAACGCCCCCAGGACCGTCATTGTCTCCATGATCTCAAGCGGGCTGAGCCACAGCCAGGACAGGGGAACGGCGCAGTAGATGACGGCGAATGCCAGCAGCCTGCCCTGACGCTCGGTGACCACGAAGATGTTGGAGATGGGCGAGGTCAGCACATTCATGAACAGCCAGGGGGTCAGCGCGCGCGCATAGTGGCCCGCGTCATCCCATGTGGCCCCGAAGAGCACGGGGAAGATCCACGGGGCCAGCGCGTAGAGCACCGCGAAGGGCGGGAGGCTGACCAGCATGGCCCTCCAAAGCACCGCCCGCACCAGGGGCAGCATGTCGCCCGGCTCCACGGCGGAGAGCTTCTTGAGGAAGACCTGGGCCACCGAGCCGGCGATCAGCGCCACGGGGACCTGCAGGATGCTCCAGGCCAGCTGGAACTGGCCGAGCGCCGCCAGGGAGATCGCGCCGATCATGAGGTTGATGCCGTTGTTGCGGATGGAGTCCACCAGGACGTTGGGGCCGTTGACCAGGGGCATCCTCCAGTAGCGGCGCACCATGGCCCGCATCGTGGGCTCGCTCGGATCCGGCGGCGCCATCAGCTCGGGGGCGCGGCGCCGCAGCAGCAGCAGGGTGATGATCTGGCCGATCACGGTTCCGATGATGATGGCCGCCAGGCCCCCGTGCAGCAGCAGCCCCATCAGGAGCTGGAAGCCCGCCACAGCGGCCGATTGGATGACGCGGTTGCGGGCGATATCCCCGAACCGCCCCTTGCGCGTCATCCAGTACTGGACATTGGCGATCTGGGCGACCAGGAAAACGGTGATCCCCGAGCCCATCAGCCACCACATGAGGGTGTCGGAATGGTGGTAGTGGTCGCGCAGCAGGACCGCCCCGGCGGTGCACACCAGGGAGGTGAGCAGGGAGGCGATGACAATGCAGCGCCGGGACAGGCGGGCCAGGACGCGCGCGGAGAGGTCGTCCTTGGGAAGAATGATCGTCAGGTCGAAGCGCAGTGCCGCGAAGGTGACGACGAAACCCGTGATGGACCCGTAGACCCCGAACATCCCCTTATCGGTGTCCGAGTAGACGCGCGCGATGAAGATCTGCAGGAGGAAGGTGATGATCTGCCCGGCCGCCGTGCCTGTCACCAGAGTCACAATGGCACTGACGACGGGACTGCCCTGCGCGAATGACGCCCAGCGCCGGCGCAGTGCCTGTCCCATGCCAGTATTGAACCATGGGGCCCGCCGATATCCGTCCCACTGAGCCATCTCTCACCTTCCCATCGGCAGTCATCACAAGTGCACGGAGGAGTTCTCGTGGATAACGTCCAACTGTCCCTCACCTCCCCGGGATGGACCAACTCGGCCGACGGGTCCTGGCTGTGGCGCCCGGTGCGCGGCTGGGACCCGGGCGAGCGGGTCCCCGGCGTCGTCTCCGCCTCCCCCGGCCAGCGGGACGGGCAGTGGACGGTGGTGCGTCCCCGGGGCCAGGACCTGGTCCTGGAGACCGACCGGGCCCGCTCCCACCACCTGCTGTTCGCCTATGCCGACTCCCGGTGGATCGTCACGGATGACCCGCAGCACATGCGCTCGCACCTGGGCTCCTGGCGCCGCGACCACCAGGCCGCCGAGGCCTTCGCCCACATGGCCCTGGTCCCGGGCTCACGGACCCTGGTCGAGGGGGTGGGCGCCACGGAGTCGGCCGCCACGGTGGTGCTGCGCCCCGACGGGTCCTGGGAGCAGCGCACCTGGGACTCCTACCGCTACGCCGTCGAGCCGATCACCGACGAGGCCGAGTTCGACGCCGCCTTCGATGCGGCCCTGGATCGCGCCGTCGGCCGGCTCCTGGAGCGCACGGCCGGGCGCAGCCTCGTCCTGCCGCTGTCGGGGGGCCTGGACTCCCGGCTCCTGGCGACCTGGCTGCGGCGCCTGGGGGCCGCGGACATCGTGGCCTACACCTACGGCAAGCCGGGGGATCGGGAGGGGGCCGTCTCCCGGGATGTCGCCGCGGCCCTGGACATCCCCTGGCTGCGGATCGATCTGGACGTGGCCGAGATGGCCCGCGTCTGGCAGGGCCCCGAGGGGGCGCGCTTCCAGGAGCAGACCTGGGGCATGACCTCGCTGCCGCATGTCCAGGACTGGTACGCCCTGCGGACGCTGCGCCGTCGCTCGCTCATCGATGAGGGCGCCGTCATCCTGCCCGGCCACACGATCGTGGGCAACACCCACGATGAGCATCTGCTGGGCCCCGCCGCCAGCCGCGCCCGCGTGCTGGCCGCCATCGCCTCCCACCACACCACTCTCCAGGGAGATGGGCGCGCCGCCGGCCGGCTCGCCCTCCTGCGCCGCGAGCTGCTGCGAACCGAGGCGCTGGCCCCGGTCACCGGGGAGCGCGGCGCCCAGGAGCTCATCGAGTGGTTCAACATCCGCGAGCGCCAGGCCAAGTACATCAACGCCTCGATGAAGGCCTACGAGGCCATGGGCTACGACTGGGCCCTGCCGATGCTCGACACCGAGGTCTGGGAGTGCTGGCTGCGCGGGTCCCAGGAGCTGACCGCCACGCGCGCCTGGTACGCGCGCTACACCAGCCAGCGGTTCTCCCAGGCCACCGGGCAGGACCAGGAGCTGTACACGGCGGCGAGCACTCGTCTTCCCGCCGTCCCCAAGCGCCTGGCGCTGTCGGTGCTGCGGGCCACGGGCGGGGACCGGGCGCTGTCGCGCGTCCGCTCGGTGCGCGCGATGCTCGATCACCCCATGGGCTTCGAGGCCTTCGCCACGGGCATCAGCCGTCCGCGCCAGGCGCTGCGCTTCGCCACCGGCACCACCACGCTGGGCCTGTGGAGCGAACTGTTCCTGGCCAACCGATGGGGCGCCGACCTGGTGCCGCAGGACTGAGGCCGAGTCGGCCCATGCGGCCCCTGCGACCAGGCCCTCCGACCGGTCCCTGGGCTGGTCCCAGCGGCCGCTCGCAGCGCCTGGTCCCAGCGGCCCAGGGCCTCACAACTGCGTCAGGCGTTCCAGGCGCTCCCTGAGGCGCTCCACCGCCCGGGCCGGGCCGTGGTGGGAGGCCACCCAGGCCCGCGCCCCGCTCGCGCCGGCCCCCTCCAGGGCCTGGCGCACGCCGCGCACCGCGGTCTGAACCAGGGCGTCCGGGGCACTCGGGCCGCCCAGGACGGGCACATCACGGGTGGTCTCGTGGGCGCCGTCGTACCAGCGCTCGTTGAGGGCCATCACTGTGGGCACGCCCGTGGCCATGGCCTCCAGCTCCGAGACGCCCATGCAGCCGGTCATCTGCCCCACGGCCACGGTCCCGCTGGCCAGCCAGCGCATGTAGTCGCCGTGGCGCATGCGCCGGCGCAGGACGACGCCGTAGCGGCCGGCCGCTCGGCCGGCGCCGCTTCCCCAGTCCAGGCCCTCTAAGACGACGTCGTCCCCCAGCTCCTGGCGCAGGGCCGCCAGGAGCTCGAACTGGGCGGCGCCGCCCTTGGCCTCGTCCCACCGGGAGGGGAACAGGATGCGGGCGGGCCCTGCGGCGGGGCCGCTGGCGCGCGGCGCCTCCCGGATGTCGACGATGACCGGGTGCAGGGTCGCCTGGGGCACCAGGTCCAGGACGTGCTCGGCCAGGTCGGGGGTGGTGTAGTAGACGTCCCGGGCCTCGCGCAGGGCCCGGCGCACCAGGTCGGCGTAGGCGGGCTCATAGCGCCTGACCCGGATGTCGGTGCCGTGCAGGTGGAGGACATAGGGCCGGCGCAGCCAGCGGGTGTGGGCGGTGACGGTGGCGCCGTGGATGTCCAGCAGCGCGGCGCCCATCGCCCGGCGCGCCAGTCCGGCCTCCCACGCCAGGCCGCGCAGCGCCCGGCGCGCGGCGCGGGTGCGCGGGGACCAGGCGGGGTCGACGCGGGCGGTGTCGTAGAGCCTCCAGTCCAGTCCCTCGGCCCTGGCCTGGCGGACCAGGGCCGAGCCGATGCGGGCGACGTCATTGACGTGGAGGACTCTCACCGGCGCATTCTCGCACAGGGCCGCGCTTCGTCACGAGATCGGCCCCGGTCGTCGGGCGGCTGATCCGCCCGGCGACCGGGGCCGAAGGGCCTCGGGTCGGCTCTACTGCCCGCCGCCGATGGTCAGGCGCGGGGTGCCCGCCCAGGCGGCCGGGTCGGTGGCGCGGCGGCCGTCGAGCAGCAGGCGGATCCCCGGCAGGTCCTGGGGGCCGAGCTCGCGGTACTCGGGGTGGTCGGCCTGGACGATGGCCGCGTCGACCTGCTCGCCCAGCCGGTAGGGGGTCCAGCCGAATCCCTCCAGCTCCTCGTCGGTGTACATCGGGTCGTGGACCGCGACCTCGGCGCCGGCGGCGCGCAGTGCCTCCACGGTGGGGAAGACCCCGGAGAAGGCGGTCTCCTTGACGCCCCCGCGGTAGGCGGCGCCCAGCACGGCCACCCGCAGGCCCTCCAGGGAGCCCAGGACCTCAACGGCGCGATCGACCACGTACTGGGGCATGGTGGCGTTGAAGCTCCGGGCGGTGCGCACCACGGAGGCCTCGGGGTCCGTGGACAGGTAGAGGCGCGGGTAGACGGGGATGCAGTGGCCCCCCACGGCGATGCCGGGGCGGTGGATGTGGGAGTAGGGCTGGGAGTTGCAGGCCTCGATGACGCGCTCCACATCGAAGCCGGCCTTGTCCGCGTAGACGGCGAACTGGTTGGCCAGGCCGATGTTGACATCGCGGTAGGTGGTCTCGGCGAGCTTGGCCATCTCGGCGGCCTCGGCGCTGCCCATGTCCCACACGCCGTTGGGGCGGGGCAGGTCGTCGCGCTCGTCGAAGTCCAGGACCTGCTCGTAGAACTCGATGCCGGCGCGCGTGCCGGCATCGCTCAGGCCGCCCACGAGCTTGGGGTAGCGGCGCAGGTCGGCGAAGACCCTGCCGGTCAGCACGCGCTCGGGGCTGAAGACCAGGTGGAAGTCGGTGCCCTCGGCAAGGCCCGAGATCCTCTCGATCATGGGCTTCCAGCGGCCGCGCAGCGTGCCCACAGGCAGGGTGGTCTCGTAGGAGATCAGGGTGCCCGGGCTCAGGTGCTCCGACAGGGAGGCGGTGGCGGCATCCATCCAGGCGAAGTCCGGCTCCCAGGTGGCGTCGTCGACGAAGAGCGGGACCACCAGCACGATGGCCTGGGCGCCCGGGATGGCCTCGGCATAGTCGGTGGTCGCCCTCAGGGCGCCGTTGCCTGTGGCCGGGCTCAGAGCGGCGAGCTTCTCAGCCAGGTGGGCCTCGCCCGGGAAGGGCTCGACTCCCGCGTTGACGGCCTCGACGGTGGCGGGGTTGACGTCGACCCCGATGACCTCGTGGCCCTTCTCCGCGTACTGGACGGCCAGGGGCAGACCGATTTTCCCCAGGGCGACGACGGCGATGCGCATATGCGTTCCCTTCCTCAGACACTGCGTCAGCGCCAAGGATAGCCGCAGCCCGAGCCATCCGTGACCCCGTCCCGGATCACCCGGGCCGGGCGTCATTGCCACGCGCCGGGCCGTGCGCGAGCGCGGCATCGCCCGAGCGCCCGGTGGGCGCCGGGGCGCGGGTTGATCGGCTTAGCGGCCGCGGACTTAACCCCAGATCGCCCGGTGGGTGCCGGGCACGGGGCAGAAAAAGGCCCGGCCCCCGAAAGGGGCCGGGCCGTGGGCACGGGGGCAGGGCTCAGGAGCCTGGGCGCTTTGGGCCCGAGCACGTGGACCGAGCGCTCACCTGCGGGCCGCGCGGCGCTCCAGGACCGCGCTGCGCAGCAGGCCGGCCACCGCCCTGCCGGTGGCGGCCAGGGAGCGGTTGTCCTCGACCCACTGGTGGAGGCGCTCGGCGCGGCCGGGCTCGCCCGGGCCGGCCTCCAGTGCCCGGCACATGGCCGCGGCCACGGCGGTGGGCTCATGGTCGCTGGTCCAGCCCAGGTCGTGGGCCTCGACATCCTCGACCACGGGGCCCACGCCGGCGTAGAGCACCGGGATGCCGCAGGCCAGGGCGGCCAGGACCTTGGTGGGGTAGGCGAAGTCGTAGCCGAGCCCGGGCTTGATGGACACCAGGGCGGCCACGGCCCCGCGCTGCCAGGCGGCCGCCTGCGCGGGGGGCATGAGGCCGTGCATGACCACGGCCGGGGCGCCGTCGGGCCCGGGGGCGATGGCCGCGGCGCGCTCGGCGATGGCCTGCCAGTCGGAGCCCTGGCCCAGGTAGAGGACCTGGGCATCGGGGTGCCTGGTGCGCACCTGCTCGATGGCCTGGGCGAAGACCCCGGCATCCTGCCACTCCGAGGCGGTGCCGGCGTAGACGAAGTACCGGCCCGTGATGCCCAGGCGCTCGCGCTCGGCGGCGCTGGGGGCCGGGCCGTCGGCGCGGAAGACCGAGGTGTCGATGCCGTTGGGGACCACCGCCACCCGCCTGGCGCCCAGGGCCCGCACCTCCTGAGCCACCTCCTCATTGATGGCCACCACGCCGGCGGCCCCGCGCACGGCGAATGACTCCAGGGCCCGCACGGCCCGCACCACCGCCGTCGGGGCGCCGGTGGAGGCGGCCGCGGTGGACCACACATCGGGCGCGTACCAGACGTAGGGCAGGCGGCGCAGGGCGGCGATGGCGCGCACCACCGCCCCGGTGGTGGGAGGGGGCTCGACCAGGACGACGTCGGGGCGGGCCTGGGCGAGCAGGCGGCCGGCCAGGGGAAGGTCGAAGGACATGTAGGGCAGGTAGCCGCGCAGGTAGCCGGACTCGTCGCGCAGCGCCGGCCAGCGCGAGACGCTCACCCCGCGCGGGTCATCCGCGGGCTCATCGTGCTGGCCGGCTCCCGGCGTGGTGGTCAGCACGCGCACCGGGACGCCGCGATCGGCCAGGGCGCGCTCCACCCCGTCGAGGCGGAAGGAGGCGGCCGCGGCCTCCGGGAGGTGAATGCGCGTGGCCAGCAGCACTCCCCCGCGCCGGGCCCTGCCGGCGAGCCACCCCAGAGGGCTCTTGGTCATGGTGCTCATCTCTCTCACGCCCCCGCCCTGGCCCGCTCATGGACGGCGCGGTAGGCGGCGCCCACCACCGGGGTGGAGAAGCGCTCGCCAATGGTAGCCGCGATATCGGCCGCGGTGGCACCGGACAGGCGCTCGGCGAGCGCCGTGACGGCTGTGGCCCACTGCTGGGGCGCGGCGTCCACCGGCAGGATGGCGCCATTGCCCTCAGTGACGTACTCGGCCTGCCCGCCGGCGTCGGAGACCACGACGGGGCGCCCGGCCACGATGGCCTCCGCCGCTGAGACGAAGAAGTTGTCCCCCCGGGTCGGCCCGATGAAGACATCGGCCTTGGCGAGCTCGGCGCGCACCTCCTGGGCCCCCAGGATTCCGGTCAGACGCACGCGCCCGGCCAGGTCCGGCTGAGCGGCGCGGGCCTCGACGGCCTCGCGCAGGGGCCCCTCGCCCACCAGGACAAGGGTGGCATCCACTCCCCGGGACACCAGCTCCGCGGTGATCTCCAGGCTGGCCAGGGGATCCTTGCGCTCAACCAGGCCGCCCACCGTGATCAGGCGCAGTGCGGCGTCGTCCTGCCCGGTCTCGTGACGCCGGGGCACCAGGCCCTGGGGGTCGACGATGCAGGGCACGATGACGGTGGGCGCCGCTGCGCGCAGGCGGCGAATGGGCTCGGCCAGGTACTCGCAGACGGCGGTGACGATGTCGGGGCGCTTGAGGGCGGCGTCGACCACGATGCTGCCGGCCTTGAGGGCGGGGGTCAGCGTCTCCGGGTTGGTCAGGCCCGACCAGTGCTCGGTGTGCACCCAGGGGATGCGCAGGATGCCGGCGGCCTTGAGCCCGCCCAGGGGCAGCAGGGAGCTCATGGCCATGGAGTGCAGGACCTCGCCGTCGATGAGGCGGGGCAGCGCGACCGCCGCCCGGGCCACCGAGGCCGGGTTGGCCGGGCGCATGGGGATGCGGATGACCGGGAGGCCATCGATGGTCACGCGGCGGGTTCCGTCGTCCTGATGAGGGGGCACCAGGTGGATGATGCGCACCTCCTGGCCGGCCTCGGCGATGGCGCGGCAGTCCCTGACCACGAAGGAACCCGAGGAGGGCACCACGGCGGTAGGCAGCCAGGTGGTCACAACAGTCACGCGCATGGCTGCACTCTACGGGCTCCTCCTGTACTCGTGCTGTGCAGGCCGGGCGCATGAGAGCGGAATCCGATGACCGCTAGTCTGGGGCCATGCGCGTTCTCTCCGTGGTCGGAGCCCGGCCCCAGTTCGTCAAGCTCGCCCCCATCGACGCCGCCTTCCGCCGTGCGGGCATCGAGCATGTCATCGTCCACACCGGACAGCACTACGACCCGATGCTCTCCGATGTCTTCTTCTCCGATCTGGGCATCTCCGCCCCCGACGTGCATCTGGGCGTCGGCTCGGGCAGCCACGGGCGCCAGACCGGGGCGATGCTCGCCGCCATGGACGAGGTCATCGAGACCCACGGCCCCGACTGGGTGCTGGTCTACGGGGACACCAACTCGACCCTGGCCGGGGCGCTGTCCGCGGTCAAGCTGCACCGCCCCGTGGCTCACCTGGAGGCGGGACTGCGCTCCTTCAACCGCGCCATGCCCGAGGAGATCAACCGGGTCCTGACCGACCATGCCGCCGACCTGCTCCTGGCCCCCACCCAGACGGCCGCCGAGCACCTGGGGGCCGAGGGCCTCGATGGGCGCACCGTGGTGGTCGGCGATGTCATGACCGATGTGCTGATGCAGGTGCGCGACGAGGTTGCCGGCGCTCCCGGTCCGATCACCGCGGAGATGGGCCTGGAGGCCGGCGGCTACTCCCTGGCCACAATCCACCGCGCGGAGAACACCGACGACCCGGACCGCCTGCGGGCCGTCCTGGAGTCCCTGGCGGCGCTCGACCATCCGGTGGTGCTCCTGGCCCACCCGCGCCTGGTGGCCAAATGCGCCGAGCATGGCCTGGACCTCAGCGATGCCGGCAGCCTGCGACTGCGCTCTCCCCTGGCCTACCCCGGGCTCATCGCCTCGGCCATGGAGGCGCGCGGGGTCGTCACCGACTCGGGCGGCCTGCAGAAGGAGGCCTTCCTCCTGCGGGTTCCCTGCACCACCGTGCGCCCCCAGACCGAGTGGGTGGAGACGGTCGAGCTGGGCTGGAACGCTCTGGTCGAGCCGGGGCCCGTGCTGGCGGAGGCCGCCTCGCGCCCCCGACCCGCCGAGCCCCCGGCTGAGCGCGCCCACCCCTACGGCGATGGCCGGGCCGCTGAGCGCGTCGCCCAGGTCCTGGCCGAGCGCCTGGGGTGAGAGGACGGGCCTTGGACCGGGCCTGACGGGCCCGGCACGCGTCCCGCGGTGACCAGTGGGGCGAGCGGTCCGCCGGCGGCCGGCGAGTAGCCCGCCGGCCGCCCCGCTGAGTTGCCGGAGTCGCAGGAGTCACCGGAGTCACTGCAGCGCGCTCGCCGGCTGCGATTCCGCGGTCTGCGGCAGGGCGGTGTCAGGTGCGGCATCATGGGTGTCATCCGGCGATCCCTGGCCGCCCGGGAGAGCCTGTGACCTCGCCGCCTTCCAGCGCAGGTACCTGCTGGCCAGCAGGTCGTAGGACCGGTGCCACACGAGCTCCACCGGGCCTCGGGCGTGGAAGCTCAGCCACAACCTGCTGGCCATGACGAGGAAGGCGGCGATGAGCGCGTAGATCGCCAGGGTGTAGACCTGGGACCACGGGCCCTGGATCACCCGTGCCATCCCCAGGCCGTAGTCGTAGAAGACGAATGAGGCGATGAGGTTCTGCGCCAGGTAGCAGGTCAGGGCCATCCGGCCGACGTCACTGAGCATCCGGCCGAGCGGGCCGAGCCGATCACGGCGCACGTAGAAGGCCGCGACGGCAGCCAGGAGCCCGATGGACACGCTCGCCGAGGTCACGTACCTGACGAGGGGAGCGGCCGCCTCGACCTGGAGGAGTCGCAGCGTCCAGTCCAGCGGCAGGCCGATGCCGAAGGACAGGCACATGACGATCTTGCGCAGGCGGGCGCCCTCGGGGGCGAAGATCCCGGCGCGGTAGAGGTGAACGCCCACGAGGTAGAGAGCTGCGCCCATGAGAAGGATGACAGGGATCTCCATTCGCATGAGGAAGAAGTTATCCAGCCGGTAGGCCACATCTCCCCAGTAGGAGGAGTGGGTGTATTCCGCCATGGCCTGCTGACCGGCCTCCTTGAGCCCTTCTCGATTCATCTGGGTCAGCACGCCGACGGCGATCATGGCTGAGACATGAACCACCAGCGCCACCCACATCCAGATCTTCTGCGCCCTGGGGCTGCGAGCGGTCACGGCGGCGATGACCAGCGCGGTCAGCCCGTACCCCATGAGCACGTCGAACTCGAAGATGAAGACGTAGTTCAGCACGCCGTCGAGTATCAGCAGTCCCGCGCGAATCGGATAGGTCCCTGGCCAGGACTGGCCCTTCCGGATCGCCGACTGCCTCTGGATCTCCAGGCCGATGCCGAACATGATCGTCAGCAGGCCGATGAACTTGCCATCGGTGACCAGACTCAGGGCG
The DNA here is from genome assembly GCF_900637295.1 of Actinomyces slackii. Lineage (NCBI taxonomy): Bacteria > Bacillati > Actinomycetota > Actinomycetes > Actinomycetales > Actinomycetaceae > Actinomyces > Actinomyces slackii. The sequence goes on from NZ_LR134363.1 coordinate 3,106,594, forward strand.
CGACTGATCACGGTGTTGACCGTATCGTCAGTGGACGGCACCATATCGATGCTGGCGAAGATCGTGATATTCGTCAGCAGTGTCCCGAGAATCGCCAGGCCCCTGAGCACGTCGAGGGCTATGACGCGCTTGTACTCGGTGAATTCGGTCGTTCTCATCGCTTCATCCTCATTCCGGCGGTTCGGCCTGTCGGTATCGATCGTCGTGATCTGCCGTCAGCGCTGATCAGCAGATCGCAGCATCGGTCGCCGACTCGGGAGTCTGAGCGGCTCCCAGGGCGAAGCCGGTGCGCTATCAAGTCTCGCGCCGCCCTGAGACCGGTGTCATCGGGCGCCGGAATGACGAGCATCGACCGCGCAGAGGAGGGGTTGGGGCGAGCCGCCCTCCCTCAGGACGAGAGCGCGGTCACGTCGTGGGATGTGGGGCGGGAAGCCGTCTGCATGGGGCAGGCGGCGGATTGGAGGGATGGGGCGGGGCCCGCAGGCGCCGGCGCCCGGGGCGGCCTCCGTCATCGTGGGGCTCTGCTGGGAGGCTACGAGCGAGCCATCATCTCCCAGCCGACCACGCCCATGATGATCAGCGAGCCCAGGGTCCCCACCGGCAGGTACCACAGCCCCGAGGCGGCCACGACGATGAGCGCGATCGAGCCCGCCGTCGATCCGCACAGGTGGGCGGCGGCCGCCGCGAGGAGCGACGCGCCGTACACCACGAAGACGACGGCGACCAGCCGGCTGTCGGGGTCGATGCCGAGGCGCTGCAGCAGATCCGCCCACGGCCCCAGCCGCCCGCCGGGGGCGTAGAAGCCAAGCCCGCGCAGCCACCGCACCCCGTCGATGATCGACCACGCCCCCACGATCAGCGCGATGCCGCCGACCACTACCTGTCGCACGGTGTCCATCGCTCCGCCCTCCCACTTTGTCCACCACGAACAACTTTAAGACCTGCCACCGCCAACCTCCATTCTAAACGTGCTGGTCAGAGTACTTTTCCAACAGTAGACCCGTGATCAGAGGCGGGTAAAGTTGTTCACCGTGGACAAACCGACACAGCAACTCACCGCGATGAGACGGCTCAGTATCGCGAGAGTCGCGCCTCATCAGTGGCTCCTCCGGAGCTCTCGACCTCCCTAAGGGCACTGCGCGCGGTCTCTGGATCGTCGCGTACGGCAGCGGCGAGTTGAATGTGGCGCCAGGCGATTCTACCGCTCTTAATCCGCTCCTCCCAGTTGAGCTGAGCGTCAACCCCGAACTCCCGTATTAGCATCTCGATGACATCCTCCAGGCATGGTCGGAAGCGAGCACCTCCGAGGGGAAAATGCAGCATCTGCAACCCTCTGGGGGAATCCGGGTCAAGGTCCTTCTTTTTGGAACCCTTTGAGCGAGACTTGGCTGACACGTACATGGCATGGAGAACTTCATCGCGGTGCGCATGAATCTGAAAGTGGGAGGTGGGAACTGCCATTGATTCTGGGCGGGACATGTAGTCATAGCGAAAGAACGGAGCACCCTTCAACGGTTTAACCTGGAAGGATGACTGCTCGACTCGAAGGTAACTTGAGTCTCGTCCAAGGAGAACCTTGTATGACACCTCGAGCACAAGAAGCTTCTTGTTCTCAACTGTCAGATAGCAGGGCGCCGGGTCTTCCTCGCGCTTCTCTGCAGTCCTAATCACCACAGCGAGCCCGTTCGGAGTTTTGGCTTCCAGAGCAGTCACCTCAGCCGATTGACAAATGGTGCTGGTCAGGAGATCCTCGACGTCCTGGGCGAAGTGTCCCGCCTGCTTAGTCAGTCTCGACGTGTCCATATCTCAAGAAGTTCAGATCCTCAAGCTCATCAAGAAGTCGCTGCTCGCGGGAGAGGAGCACACCCTCCTCTTGTCGCTCTTTGAAATCAGGCTGACTGATAATCTCCTCGATCTCGGCGCGACGCCTCTCAATGTCCTCAAGGGTCAGCGTGGTCATCTCGATGCTCATCTCGCCTCCTCGGCTGATCGGTGATGGTCGGAAGGTGCTGAAGGCTACAGTAGTCCGTTGCTCCGCCAGTGCGCCAGAGCGGGATGGGGCGCTCTGGGACCCCTGGCGCCGACGCCCTGGGCAGGCGCTCTGATGGGAAGGCGGGTTTGCCCTGAGGTCGTGGTCTCGCGGCCGATTGCCGCCCAGCGACTAAGAGTTCGTGGGATACCGTGTTCCCATGCCCCGCTCAGCCCGCTACACCCACGGTCACGGACCAGCAGCCTTGGCCAGCCACTCGCGGCGCACGGCTGCGACCTCCTGCGCCTATCTCCTGCCGCACCTGCGCAGCGGTCTCGACCTGCTCGATGTGGGCTGCGGCCCGGCCTCCATCACCGCTGACCTGGCGGGCCTTGTCGCGCCCGGGCGCGTCGTCGGGCTCGATGCGGAGGCGGCCGCCATCGAGGCGGCTCGCGCCACCCTCACCGAGCGGCACCTGGCCGACATCGTTGAACTGACCAGTGGCGACGTTCACGACCTGCCCTTCGCGGACAACAGTTTCGACGTGGTCCACGCCCACCAGGTCCTCCAGCACGTCGCCGATCCCGTGCACGCGCTGGAGGAGATGCGCCGGGTGACCCGCCCTGGCGGGCTCGTTGCGGTGCGCGACTCGATCTACTCGGCGAAGGCGTGGTTCCCTCAGCCCGAGGGCCTGGAGATGTGGCGACAGGTCTATCTGGCCGTGGCGCGCGCCAACGGTGGCGAGCCCGACGCCGGCTCCCGCTTGCTCTCCTGGTGCCTGGCGGCCGGGCTGACGCAGGTGGAGAGCTCGGCGTCGACCTGGTGCCTTGCCACCGCGGAGGACCGCGCCTGGTGGGCGCGGACGTGGGCTGAGCGGACAGCGACAAGTCTCGGCTCGCAGGCGGTGGCGCTGGGCCTGGCCACCCAGGAGGACCTGGAGGCGATGACATCCGCCTGGCAGGAATGGGAGGCCGCCGACGACGGCTGGTTCGTGGTCGTGCACGGCGAGGCTCTGGCTCGGGTCGACTGATCCGGCGGCCCGCAGGCTCACGGAGTCCTCCGCCTCCGGCAGCCGAGGAGCATGGCCAGCCGCCAGAGCACCCGTCCAGGCGGTCTCTGCGGGGGCGTGCTCAGTCCTGCTTGGTCAGGGTGAGGGTGACATCGCCTTGGGTGAGCGTCATCGTGTCGCCCTCGAGTCCGACCGTGGCTCCGTCGGCCAAGAAGCGGGCCATCCATTCGTCCTGGGCCTGCAGCTCCTGATCGCACCCGATCAGGGTGGTGGACTCGTTCCGGACCTTCAGGACGTCATCGGTCAGGCTCACCCGGCCGTTCATAGTGTTGCAGCCTGCGTTGACGCGGATGTCGTCACCATCGATCGTCATTCGAGGCCGCGTGCTCCCCACGAACTCATGCCCCTCGGCTGATGTCACCGTCCATTCGCCGTCCATCTGAGGCGACGTGCCGCAGCCCGAGACGCCCGCAGCGAGCAGTCCGACCAGGAGAAGACACAGCCCTGTGCTTCTGCGACGGCTGGTCACGCTGACTCCCTCCTCCTCATGCCCGGCGGGCGGGTGATCGGTCACCCCCAGGCAGCGCCCGCGTTTGAATAGTGCTGAATATCCCCATGACCATCATGCCCGAACCCGCTGCACGTGAGAAGCGCCAGGAGACCACCCATGTCGGTACCTCCCGCATAACCGCGATAGCTGTGAGCCTGCCAGCGGTCGGGCCGGGTCGTGGTGAGCCGCCGCATGACACATTCATCCCGCTCGCCCACATGGCAGACCGTTGGAATCCCAAAGATCTGCGCTCCCAAGCACCGCTGCTGACAGGAATGAATGTGCATGAGCGACACCGACGCACATTCATCCTTGCGCAGCACATGAGTCAAAGGAGCTGAATCCGCAGAATCACGCCGATCCCCAGACGGCAGTCCTGGCGCCGCCCGGGAATGAATGTGCAAGACCAGCCCAACCAGGCAAGCCCCTCCCGCCAGACAGACGCCTGCGAAACCCACAAGCGGTCAGGGTTGGTTTCATTTCCCTGCGGCTGCGCCCCGATCGCGCGACCCACCGGGGCGAGCCGCATGAGGAGCCGGGGCGGGCGGAGCGATCGCAACCGCGTGCCCGGCCCTCACCCTGCGGGCAAGAGCCGGGCACAGGCGCTCACAGCGCGATGGTGCGATTCTCAGCGGCCGAGGCCAGCACGGCCTCAACGACCTCCAGCGTGGCCACGCCCTCGGCCATGGTCACATGCTTGGCCTCCAGACCGCGCACGGCGTCACGGAAGTGCTCCTGCTCCAGGGCCAGGGGCTCGCGCTTGGCGATGGCGTAGCGGATGACATCGCCCTCCGAGACCCCGCGGAAATTGGCCACCTGGTCCCAGGAGGAGGCCACGGTCCCATTGGCGTGGAAGGTCAGGTCCCCGGTGAGGGTATCTGCCACGAAGGCGCCCTTCTCCCCCAGGACGATCGTGAGCCGCTCCTTGAAGGGAGTCAGCCAGTTGACCTCGTGGCAGACGATGACGCCGTTGGTCAGGCGCCCATTGGCCACCACCAGGTCCTCGGTCTGACGGCCCGAGCGGTGGGCCACCTGAGCACTGATGCTGGCGTAGGGGGCACCGGCCACCCAGGCGGTCAGGTCGATGTCATGAGTGGCCAGGTCCTTGACCACGCCCACATCGGAGATCCGCGCCGGGAAGGGGCCCTGACGGCGGGTGATGACCTGGTAGACCTGCCCCAGGTCGCCGCGGTCCAGGCGCTCGCGCAGAGCCCGCAGCGCCGGGTTGCAGCGCTCCACGTAGCCCACGGCGCCCACCAGGCCGCGCGACTCGAAGGCCTCCGCCACGCGCCGGCCCGCCGCGACATCATGGGCGATGGGCTTCTCCACCATGGTGTGAACGCCGGCCTCGGCCAGGGCCAGGGCCACATCCTCGTGGTAGACGGTGGGAACGGCCACCATGGCGGCGTCCAGCCCCGCCTCGATGAGCTCCTCGGCGCTGCTGAGCACGGGCAGATCCCCGGCCACGCCGAAGCGGTCGCCACCGGGATCGGCCACGGCCACGAGATCCATGCCCTCGGTGCCGCGAATGACCCGGGCGTGGTGGCGCCCCATGGAGCCCAGGCCGATCAGGCCCACGCGCAGGGGGCGATCCGCCGTCCCCTTGTCCTGGAGGCGCTGGGGGGTGGGGGTCTGGCTCATCTCAGGCACCAGCCTTCACACTCGCGGCCACGGCCTCGACGATGCGCTCCAGGTCCTCCTGGGACAAGGAGGGGTGGACCGGCAGGGACAGGCACTCGCGCGCGACCTTCTCCGTGGCGGGCAGCTCCAGGCCCGGGGCATAGCCGGCCAGGGACTCCAGTCGATGGTTGGGGATGGGGTAGTACACGCCGGTGCCCACCTGCCACTCCTCGCGCAGGGCCGCCTGGATGGCGTCGCGCTCCTGGGCGCTGGCCCCCTCGAAGCGGATCGTGTACTGGTGGTAGACGTGGGTGTAGCCCTCGGGGACGTGGGGAGTGACCACGCCCTCCACGCCTGCCAGCCCCTCATCGAGGGCCGCGGCGTTGGCCTGGCGAACGGCGGTCCACTCGGCGAGACGGCCCAACTGGACGCGGCCCACCGCCGCTCCCACATCCGTCATACGGTTGTTGAGCCCCACAAGCTCGTTGGCGTACTGCTTCTCCATGCCCTGGTTGCGGATGAGCCGGCAGCGGCGGGCGATCTCCGGGTCCGCGGTGGTGATCATGCCGCCCTCAAGGCTGGTCATGTTCTTGGTGGGGTAGAAGGAGAAGGAGCCCCAGGCCCCGAAGGTCCCCACGGGCTTGCCGTCGATGGCGGCGGCATGCGCCTGGGCGGCGTCCTCGAAGACCATCAGCCCGTGGCGCTCGGCGATGGCCAGGATCTCGGGCATGTTGGCGGGCAGGCCGTAGAGGTGGACCACCTCGATGGCCGCCGTGCGCTCGGTGATGGCGGCCTCGACACTGGCCGGGTCCAGGGTGAAGGTGACCGGGTCGATGTCGGCGAAGACCGGTGTGGCCCCGGAGATGGCCACGGAGTTGCCCGTGGCCGCGAAGGTGAAGGACGGGACGATGACCTCGGCCCCCTCGGGGAGCTGGCTGGCCAGGGTGGCCACGTGCTGGGCGGAGGTGCCGGAGTTGACGGCCACCGATTCCGCGCCGGGAGTCACCTGGGCGGTGAACTCCTCCTCGAAGGCCTTGACCTGGGGCCCCTGGACCACCATGCCCGAGGCGATGACGGCGTCGACGGCGTCGCGCTCGGCCTGTCCGATAATCGGCTTGGCTGCGGGGATGAACTCACGTGTCATCAGTGGGTGACCTCTCGGATGGTGGTGTCGGACTCTTCGTACAGGGTCTGGGTGACCGGGCAGCGCCAGCGGGGGGCGCCGTCGCCGCCGGGCTCGGCGACCAGGGGCTCGCCGGCCCGCCCCACCCAGCCGATGCGGCGGGCCGGGACCCCGGCGACCAGTGCGTGGTCGGGGACGTCTCGGGTGACCACGGCGCCGGCGGCCACGGTGGCCCAGGCTCCGATGCGCACCGGCGCCACGCACACGGCCCGCGCCCCGATCGAGGCCCCCTCGGCGATGTCCACGCCCACGGGCTCCCAGTCGGAGGCCGACTTGATGGTGCCGTCGGGATTGATGGCGCGGGGGAAATGGTCATTGGTCAGGGTGACCGCCGGGCCGATGAAGACACCGTCGGCCAGGGTCGCGGGCTCATAGACCAGGGCATAGTTCTGCACTTTGCAGTTGCGCCCCATGGTCACGCCCTCGCCGATGTAGGCGCCGCGCCCGATCACGCAGCTCTCGCCGATGACGGCGTGCTCGCGCACCTGCGCCAGGTGCCAGATACTTGATCCCTCACCGATCTGCGCCTCGGCAGAGACATCGGCGGAAGGTGCTATGCGGGTGGCCACGGCGGCTCCTGAGCATTGATGGATCATGAAAGGGACGGCCCCGCCGCGATGCGCGGCAGCGCCATTGGCCGCAGACCAGCACAGCGAATCCGCGTCCGCCGCAATCCTAACCCCACACAGCCGCGATCATGGTGCCCGGCGACCGCCGTGCAACAATGCCACTGTGACTTCCCCCGACTCGGACACTCGCCCCGTCCCCTCCCCAGGGGGCACCGGTGCTGCGCTGACTGACGCCTGGCTCGTCATCCCCCTGTTCAATGAGGCAACCGTGGTCCGCCAGGTCATCGAGGAGGCCCGCGAGCGCTTCCCCGGGGTGGTCGTGGTCGATGACGGCTCCCATGACGACTCGGCCCAGGAGGCCGAGGCCGCCGGGGCGATGGTGGTGCGCCACCCCATCAACCTGGGCCAGGGCGCGGCCCTGCAGACCGGCTTCGACTACGTCCTGGAGTACACCGATGCCGCCTACGCGGTGACCTTCGACGCCGATGGCCAGCACTCGGTCGACGACGCCGCCGCCATGGTCGAGGCCGCCCGCAGCCAGGACCTGGCCATTGTCCTGGGCTCGCGCTTCCTCAAGGGCCCCTCCCCCGTGGGGCCGCTCAAGCGGCTCATCCTGCGCACCGCCGCCGCGGTGAGCTCGCGAACCTCGGGGATGCGCCTGACCGACGCCCACAACGGCCTGCGGGTTCTGCGCCGCGACGCCCTCATGCAGATCAACCTGACCCAGAACCGCATGGCCCACGCCTCAGAGATCATCCGACAGATCGGCGCCACCGGCCTGCCCTGGCGCGAGATGCCGGTGACCATCACCTACACCGAGTACTCCAAGGCCAAGGGCCAATCGCTGTGGAACTCGGTCAACATCCTCGTCGACCTGGCCTTCTCCTGACGCTCCGACCAGCACTACCGCCTAGGACAACGCCGCATGCCCTCACAGTTCATCATCCAGATCCTGCTCATCTCCGCCATGGCCGCCGTCGGCTGGATGATGCTGCGCAGCCCCGGCGGTGCCCGCCACCAGGCGGGGCGCCGCCTGGCCACACTGGCCTTCGTGCTCTTCGCCGTCACCGCCATCGCCTCGCCCTCGCTCATGACCCGGGTGGCGCACCTGGTGGGGGTGGGCCGCGGCGCCGACCTGCTGCTCTACGCCCTGGCGGTGGCCCTGCCCGTCCAGGTCCTCTCCTCCTTCCGGGCCAATGCCGCCCGGGAGCGGCAGATCACCAAGCTGGCCCGCCGCATCGCCCTCAACGAGGCCCCGACGCCGGCCGTCCCGCAGCCCGGCGGGCCCGACCGCCAGGACTAGCCCCGCAGAACCAGCCCCGCCGGCTCGGCTTTGGACCCCGGCCCTCAGGCCCGGGCAGCGGTGGCCGACGGCGCCCACCGGCGGCCACCGCCGTCGTCGAGCGGCGGGCATCCAGCGCGGGGGCTCCGCGCCAGGAGAATCCAGGGCGGCGCCCCGGGGCGCGCCGATCCCGGATCCGAGGGGGATCCGACGGAGGGCCTCAGCGCTGCGAGGCCTGGGCGCGCCGGGAGGAGCGCACAGCCAGCTCCTCGCGCAGCCACAGTCCCAGGCTCAGCACCCAGCGCACCGGCGCCTGCCACGGGGCGGAGTAGACGCTGCACAGGTAGCGCCGGGCCGAGGCGTGGTGGGCCCGGATCATCCGCTCGGGGCGCGCCTTCCAGCTCGCCCCCTGCTCGTGGATGACCACCGCCCCGGGGACCTGCATGTTGAGCCATCCGGCCTTGCCGATGCGCGCCCCCAGGTCCACGTCCTCGAAGAACATGAAGTAGTGCTCGTCGAATCCGCCCAGGCGCTTCCACGCAGCGGCGGGGAGCAGCAGGCAGGCGCCCGAGAGCCAGCCCACGACCCGCTCCTCGCGCGCATCCTCCCGGGTCGCGTTGTGATACGCGCTGGAGAAGGGGTTGGAGGGCCAGATGCGGCCCAGGAGCGCATGCCCGGCTCCCTTGAACAGGGAGGGCAGGGCGCGGCCCGAGGGGTAGACGGTGCCGTCGGGGTTGAGCAGCCGGGGGCCCAGCGCCCCGGCACGGGGATTGGCGCGGGCGGCCTCGATGAGGGTGTCCAGGCTGCCCGGCTCCCAGACCAGGTCCGGATTGGCCACCACGATCCAGTCCTCGTCCAGGTCGGCGGCCGCCAGGTTGGCCCCGGCGCCGTATCCGCGGTTGCGGCCGTCCCCGACCACGCGGGCACCGTGCTTGCGCGCGGCGGCCTCCACGACGTCGTGCTGCGCGCCGTTATCGGCGATGACGATTCTCAGGGGCAGGCTGGTCGCATCCCGCACGGAGGCCAGGAAGCGCTCCAGCTCCCTGCCGGGATTGTAGGCCACAGTGACGATGCGCACACTCTCCCCGTGCTCGGCGGGGGTGGGAACGGTCGGCTTGGCAGATTCGGTCACGGCGCGAGCCTAACGCCGTGACCGACGTGAGGGGCTTCACCCTTCCTAGGCGAATATCATCCGAGAGGTGGAGTGCATCCCATAGGGATTCGGCGAGGAGTTCCCTATGATCGCAGGTGTGCCCCATCCAGTCACGCCGCATGCGCGGCACTCCGTCAAGGACCTCGGCCACCGCGTGGCGCGCCGGGTCATGCTGTGCGCCCTAGCGCTCGTGCTCTTCGTGGTCTCCGGACTGGGCTTCGGCTGGCAGGACCTGCAGTCCAGGATCAACCGTGTGGGAGTCGAGGGGATCCTGGGCACGGACCGTCCCGGCGATGAGCTCCCCGACTCCTACGAGGGCCGTGCGGTCAACATCCTCATCCTGGGCTCGGACTCCCGTGCGGGGGCCAACAACGTCGACGGGGCCGAGGGCACGGGCGAGGCCGACGGCGCCCGCTCGGACACCGCGATGATCATGCACGTCTCGGCGGACCGATCGCGCATCGACGTGGTCTCCATCCCCCGCGACACCCTGGTGGACATCCCCGAGTGCACCACCCTGGACGGCAGCACCATCGACGCCTCCACCGACACCCAGTTCAACTTCGCCTTCTCCAACGGCGCCAATGGGGGCACCTCCACCAACGACGTCGCCTCGGGGGCCGCCTGCACCATGCGCACGGCCGAGAGGATGACCGGGATCCGCATCGACGACTTCATGGTGGTGGACTTCAACGGCATGTCCACCATGGTCGACTCCCTGGGCGGGGTGAAGGTCTACGTCGATGAGGCCATTGACGACCCGGAGTACACCGGCCTCACGCTGGACGTGGGCTGCCACACCATGGACGGGCACACCGCCCTGCAGTACTCGCGCGTGCGCCACGGCGTGGGCAACGGCTCGGATGTCTCGCGCATCGCCCGCCAGCAGAACCTCATGAGTGCGATGATGCGCACCGCCCAGTCCAAGAACCTGCTGACCAATGGCAGCCAGCTCTACTCCTTCGCCGGAAGCGCCCTGGAGACGCTGACCGCCTCCGAGCGCCTGGGCAACCTCAACACCCTGGTGGGGCTGGCCTCCAGCGTCCAGAAGATCGGCATGGACAAGATCAACTTCATCACCATGCCCAACGAGGAGGCCCCCTGGGACCCCAACCGTGTGGTGGCCACGGATGAGGCCGACGCGGTCTGGAAGGCGCTGCGCGCGGACAAGCCCGTCGACCCGGAGTCCGTGACCTCCAAGGCCGACGGCGCCTCGGCAGCTGCCAGCGCCACCGCGGAGGACACCGAGGAGGCCGCCTCCGAGGAGACTGAGGAGACTGAGGAGGCCGCCCCGCAGACCACGCCGGCCGACCCGTCCGCCGCGCAGGCCAGCGCAGCCGCCGCCGCGCAGCAGTGCCGCTGAGGGATCCGCAGTGAGCTCTGAGGACAGCCTGCCTCCCTCCATCGCCCCGGGCTCGGGCGCCAAGGGCGGTCGGCGCCGGCCGGAGGCTCGCCCGGACGGCGAGGCGCCCCCGCGCAGCATCGCGCCGCGCTCGCCGCGCCCCAAGCGGGATCAGGCGCCTGCTCCCAACGGGGCTCAGGCCGGCGCTTCGCCGTCGTCCAGCACGGGGCGCCCGCGGTCGGTGCCCGTCAGGCGATCGGTGTCCGAGGGCCCCGCTCGTCCCCGTCGGCCCGAGCCACGGCGTGAGGCCGAGTCGCAGCGTCAGCCCGAGCCACGGCGTCGGCCCGAGTCGCAGGCCCCCTCGGGCCGCAGTCGCGCCCGCTCCGGCTCCTCGGCGGTCCCCCTGAGCGGGGCCGGGGATGCCGATCAGCGGCTGGCCGCGCCGAGCCGGGACTCCTACCCGGTGGGGCGCCCCGCCGGGACGCAGGTGATGCCCGCGGGCCCGCGGCCCTCCCCCCAGGTCCTGCCAGATCCGTCTGAGCCCCAGCGCCCCGGCCGGCCCCCGGGCCAGTCCCCCACTCCCGCCGGCCCCGGGCGGAGGCGGCGCGCGCTGAAGTGGGCGGGGATCGCCGTCGTCGTGCTGCTGGTCCTGGCGGTCGGGCGCGTGGGGTGGCTGTGGTACTCGGTCTCCTCCCAACTCCAGAGGGTCGAGGCCCTGTCCGGAGCGGAGGACACCCCCGGGGAGACCTGGCTCATCGTGGGCTCCGATGCCCGCGCCGACGGGCCCATCCAGGACGGCACCGAGGGGGCGCGCGCCGACTCGGTGATGCTGCTGCACCGCGCGGACAACGGGCAGGCGAGCCTGACCACCCTGCCGCGTGACACCTACGTGGAGATCCCCGACTACGGCGGGGAGAAGATCAACTCCGCCTACTCCATGGGCGGCCCGCAGCTGCTGGTGCGCACCGTGGAGTCGCTCTCGGGGCTGACCGTGGACCATTACGTCGAGGTCGGCATGGGCGGGGTCTCCCAGATGGTCGACGCCGTTGGCGGCGTGGAGGTCTGCATGGACTACGACGTCGACGACCCCGACTCCGGGTTGGTGTGGGACACCTCCCAGGGAACCTGCCAGACCGTGGACGGCACCAAGGCCCTGGCGTACGCGCGCATGCGCAAGGCGGACCCCACCGGGGACATCGGCCGGGGCCTGCGTCAGCGCGCGGTGATCTCCGCCGTGGTCTCCAAGGCGGCCTCGCCCTCCACGGTGATCAATTTTCCCCGGCAGGACGCGCTGGTCGACGCCGGCACCAATGCCCTGAGGGTGGAGCAGGAGGCCGGGGTGCTGGATCTGGCCCAGATGGTGCTGGCGTTCCGCTCGGCCTCGGGCGAGCAGATGACCGGGGCCCCGCCGATCGCCGACCCCGCCTACGAGCCCGGGGACATCGGGCAGGCGGTGCTTCTCCAGGACACCACCGCCCCGGACTTCTTCGCCAAGCTGCGCGACGGCACCCTGACGACCTCCGACTTCAACCAGCCCTGACTCCGCCAATTTGCGTGAGTTCGTACTTTTCCGGGCCCGGAAAAGTACGAACTCACGCAAATTGGCGGAGTGACGGGGTCAGGGCAGGAGCCCGGGCACCGGGTGAAGGTTCGCCACGATCTTGTCCGGGAAGACCTGCATGAGCGCATCGACCACAGGCTCGACGGCGGCCACCTCCCGCCACACGAAGCGCAGCACCGTCCCCAGGCGCCGCAAGTCGTCCTCGCGCATCTTCTCCTGGGCCAGGACACGCCCGTCACGCGCCTCATACTTCATGAGCCCATCGGCCTCCACGAAGATCGCCAGCGCCGGCCAGGCGATATCCACGCGGTAGTAACCGCGATCCCCGGTCACGCGCAGCTGCAGGACCGGCGGTGGGAAGCCCGCCTGGAGGATCACCCATCGCAACGCGGACTCCAGCGGGCTCTCTGACCGGGCCGAGGCGTGCTCCAGGATCGTCTCGGCGCGCCGTCGTCCTCGACGTGCCCGATGGCGGGCCAGGCAAGCCCTGAGCTCGGAGCGCGCCTTCTTCTCCGCCCGACGGAACCGGGGGCTCTCCGGGTCCTCGCTCCCACTGGCCAGGGCGCATCGGCGCAGATATCCGTCGACGACGACCAGCGCATCCCGGGGGTGGAGGTCGAGCGCGCAATCGATAACCGTGCGCTGCAGAGCGGTGACTCTCAGGCCGTCGATGACCACCACCTCATGGTCCTCGAGATGCTGGACCCTGCGCCGGTGGACCGTGCGGCGCCCCGGGCGAATCTGCGCGGCGTCAGGCCGCTCATCCGCCGGGGAGGCGGACGGGTAGTCCACGACGGGATAGGCGTAGGTCACGCGGTGGGGAGTGCGGCGCTGGACCGTGGTGATGTCGGGCTCGGCCTCCCACAGCGGCAGCCCATGAATGTGGGCCGCGGCCTCATGGGAGAGAACGGCGTCGGTGCGCGAGCAGTGCAGGGCCGCCTCACAGCGTGCGCGGGTGACCTGCTGCTTGAGTCGCCATGTGGGCTGGGCGGGGTCGAGCGGCGCGATGTAGGCGCCGTCGCGGATCTTGAGCTTGGTGGTGGGGGCGGGCTGGTGAGAGCCCGGGTAGGACGAGGAGAAGGACATGCCGGTGGAAGTCATGCCAGCACTATGGGCAGGGACCTGCTGGGTCTGCCACGGCGTCAGAGCGGCCCTGTGGAGGCGGCAGACGATCTCCTCCCCTGTGGAAACCAACTCCCCTCCTGACTCCGCCAATTTGCGTGAGTTCGTACTTTTCCGGGCCCGGAAAAGTACGAACTCACGCAAATTGGCGGAGTGACGGGGTCAGAAGTGCGGCCGCGCGGGATCGGCCTGCCAGGCCGAGTAGGAGGAGGCGACGATGTCGTCGAGATCGTGCTCGGCCCTCCAGCCCAGAACGCGCCCGATGCGCTCGGCGTTGCCGATGAGCTGGGGCGGGTCGCCGGCGCGGCGCTCCAGCTCCTCGGGCCGCAGGTCCAGCCCGGTGGCGGCGATGACTCGATCAACGACCTCGCGCACCGAGGAGCCGGCGCCGGTGCCCACGTTGAAGACGTGCTCGGCCATCTCCCCTCCCCCAGCCAGATAGTCCAGCGCGGCGATATGGGCCGAGGCCAGGTCCTTGACGTGGATGTAGTCGCGGATGCAGGTGCCATCCGGAGTGGGGTAGTCGGTGCCGAAGATCTTGGGCGTCTCGCCCCGCGAGAGCCGGTCGAGCACCATGGGGATGAGGTTGAGGGTGGCCATATCCCCCAGGTCGTCCCATCCCGCGCCGGCGACGTTGAAGTACCGCAGGCCCGCCCAGCGCAGGCCCCAGGCTCGCTCGGCATCCGCCATCATCCACTCGCCGATGAGCTTGGTCTCGCCGTAGGGGTTGATGGGGTGGCACTCGATGTCCTCGGGGACCACCTCGACGGGCGGCATGCCGTAGACGGCGGCCGAGGAGGAGAAGATCATCTGGTTGACCTCGGCGGCCTCCATGGCCGCGAGCATATTCGCCAGGCCCCCGACGTTCTGCTGGTAGTACCAGGCTGGGCGGGCCACCGACTCCCCCACCTGCTTGCGCGCGGCGAAGTGGATGACGGCGGTGACGCCGTGCTGGCGCATGAGGCCGGTCAGCGCCTCGGTGGCCTTACCGGAGGCGACGTCGAGCTCGACCAGTGCTGCTCCTGCCACCCGGTCCGGGGTCCCGTAGGAGAGGTCATCGACCACGACCACCTCCTCTCCTCGCTCGACCAGGAGCCTGACCACATGGGCGCCGATATAGCCTGCGCCGCCGGCAACGAGAATGCTCATGCCGCCATCCTAACAACGAACACACCCGAACAGAAAGGTTCGATTCCGAACATCACACGGTCGACGCCGTCGCACCGGCCCACGCAGAAGACGGTTCCAGGCCGCACGGCAGCAGTCCTCCGAGGCGGGTCCGCCTCACCCGCCGCCGGCACCCAGTCGCGAGATGTGCCCCACCTCTCTCCGGCTCGCACTCCGAGCGAGGTACTCCGCACCCACCCAGCGGGATATCGTGGGAGCACGACACCCCCCAGGCCTCTGGTACACGCCCAAATCGGGGGGTCTTTCTCTATTCAGCAGCACCGAGCAGTGTCCCCGTCACAGCACGGCTCACAGCGGGAGAACGCCGCCTCACCGCTGCGCCATACCACCCTCCCCCGCGCGGCGCTCGCGCAGGGCGGCGCCCTTGGCGTGGGCGACCTCGGCCAGGTCCGCCTGGAAGTCCCGCATGGCCTGGCGCAGGCGCGCCGCCTCCTCCCCCTGCCCCGCGGCCAGGATGCGCACCGCCAGCAGCCCGGCGTTGCGCGCCCCGCCGATGGAGACCGTGGCCACGGGAACGCCCGCGGGCATCTGCACGATGGACAGCAGCGAGTCCATCCCATCCAGGTGCTTGAGCGGCACGGGCACCCCGATGACCGGCAGCTCGGTGACCGCCGCCAGCATGCCGGGCAGATGGGCCGCGCCCCCCGCCCCGGCGATGATGACGCGCAGGCCCCGCTCGGCGGCCTGCCGCCCATAATCGATCATCTCGGTGGGCATGCGGTGGGCGGAGACGACGTCGGCCTCGTAGGCCACCCCGAACTCCTCCAGGGCCCGGGCCGCGGCCTCCATCACCGGCCAGTCCGAGTCCGATCCCATGACGACGCCGACCGCCGGCTGAGTCTCACTCATCCCTCATTCCTTTCCTCGCGGGCCGCTGCGGCCCGATCACTGCGCCTCCAGCCGGCGGAGCGGCCTCAGGCCTGTCCGCCCAGGATCGCCGCCACCTCGCGCAGGCGCTCGATGGCCTCCCCGGCCCGATGGGGGTCGTCAAGCGCCATGGAGACATGCCCCAGCTTGCGCCCGGGCCTCCAGTCCTTGCCGTAGAGGTGGATGCTCGCCGCCGGCTCGGCCGCCATGGCCCGGGCCACGGCGCCCTGCCCCGGCTGGCCGGCACCGCCGATGACGTTGACCATCACCGTCGTGGGGGCCACCGCGGCCCCCGACCCCAGCGGCAGGTCCAGAACCGCCCGCAGGTGCTGGGCGAACTGGCTGGTCACCGCCCCGTCCTGCGTCCAGTGCCCCGAGTTGTGGGGGCGCATCGCCAGCTCGTTGATGTAGAGGCGGGTGGGCTCCCCGAAGCGCTCGACGGCGAAGAGCTCGACGGCCAGCACTCCGGTGACCCCGAAGCGCTCGGCCACCTCCCGCCCGATCGCCTCAGCCTCGTCGGCGGCCCCTGAGTCCAGGCCCGGCGCCGGGGCGATGACCTCGGCGCACATACCGTTCTCCTGGAGGGTCTGCGCCACGGGCCAGGCCTCCACCTGCCCGCTGGGGCTGCGGGCGATGAGCACCGCCAGCTCACGGGTGAAGGGGATGGCCTGCTCCACCAGGAGGCTGCTCACCGCTCCCCCGCCCAGGCTTCCCCCTCCTCCGGCCGACGGCGCCTGGGCCGGCTCACCGGCGGGGCCCTGTCGGTCAGCGGAGCCCTGCTGGCCATCGGGGTCGGGCGAGCCGGCAGCGGAGGCTGCCTCGAACTGCGAGCCGGTCTCCGCTGCGGCCTGTGAGCCGACGGCGCCCGCGGCGGCCACCGCGGCCAGCCAGGAGGCCGCCTCCCCCTCCTCCAGGGCCTCCCGACCGTGCACCAGCAGCACGCCGTGCCCGTCGTAGCCCCCGCGCGGGGTCTTGAGCACCACCGGCCAACCGTGCTCGGCGGCGAAGGAGGCGATGGCCTCGGCCATCTGCTCGGCGCTGCCGGCGACCTGGGCCCAGGCGGGCTGGGGCAGCCCCGCCGCCTCCATGGCGCGCCGCATGGCGAGCTTGTCACGCGCCAGCTCCAGGGCGCGCGGAGTGGGCTGAACGCTGACGCCCTCGCCCTGGAGGGTCTCCAGCAGCGCGGAGTCCTGATGCTCATGCTCGAAGGTGAGCACCTGCGCGCCGTCGACCAGGGCCCGCACCGCGGCCTCGTCGTCGGCCGCCCCCACCGGGGCGTCCACGGTGACCTGCCCGGCCGAGCCGTCGGCGGCCTCGACCAGCACCCGCAGCCCCAGCCCCAGGGCCGATGCCTCCTCCTGCATCATGCGGGCCAGCTGCCCGCCTCCCACCACGGCAACGATCGGTGTGCTCACACCGCCTAGGCTACCCGCTGCCGCCCCCGCCCCCGATGGTGGAAACAACCATCGCCGCGCGGCCCGGCTCGTGGACGGATCCCCCTTCCGTCCCACTAAGGTGTGGCGGGTGAAGAAGGTGAGGAATTCGCGCACCGGCCAGGTGCTGGCCGTCTGGGCGGCGGCCACCGCCCTGAGCTTCATCATCCTGCGCCTGGGCGCCCAGGACACCCCTGCCACGAACTGGGGGCAGGCCGCCCCGAGCTGGCTGGAGCACATGGCCTTCTGGGACGCGGGCTGGTATGAGCGCGTCAGCCGGGAGGGCTACCCCGAGACGCTTCCCACCGACCCCTCGGGCAGGGTCTCGCAGAACACCTGGGCCTTCATGCCGCTCCTGCCCGCCCTGGCCGGGGCGCTGGGATGGACGGGGTGGTCCTTCTACGCCTGCGCGGCGCTGGTCGCCATCATCGCCTCCGCCGGCGCCGCCGTGGTCATGGACCGCTGGCTGGCCCCCCGCACGGGACCGACCGCCTCCCTGTGGGGGGTGGCGATCCTGTGGACCTCCCCCTGCGCGGCGATCCTCCAGGTTCCCTACGCCGAGTCGCTGGGCCTGCTGCTGGTGGGCGCGACCCTCATGCTGGCCGATCGGGGACGGGCGCTGACGGCGATACCCTTCGCCGTCCTGGCCGCCTTCGCCCGTCCGGTCGGGGTGCCCCTGGGGGCGGCCCTGTGCTTGTGGTGGGCCTTCGAGGAGGCGCGCGCACGGGGATGGGTCCCCCACCACTGGTACTCCCGCCTCCTGCCCACCCACACGCCGACCAGTGCCGGGCAGCATCCGCGCCTGGCCATCCTGGCCCTGACCACCTGCGCCGCGGCCCTGAGCTGGCCGGTCATCGCCTGGGCGACCACGGGCCGGATGGACGCCTACACGGCCACCGAGACCTCCTGGCGGGGCGAGCACCTCATGCCCTTCACCCCCTGGCTCGTCCGCTCCCAGTGGTGGGTGGGGGCGCACCTGGGCTGGATGCTCGTGCTGGCGGTCCTCGCCCTTGCCGCACTGGTCCTGACCTCGCGCTCCCTGCGCACCCTGGGGGCACCGGCATGGTTCTGGTGCGCGGGCTACATGCTCTACCTGCTGGCCTTCTTCGATCCGACGACGTCGCTCTTCCGCCTGCTGCTGCCCCTGGCCCCCCTTGCCTGGGCCGCCGCCCAGGCGGCGGGCTCCACGCGCCGTCGCCTGGCCGTCATCGCGGCCGGCGTGGTGGGCCAACTGCTGTGGGTCTCCTGGGTGTGGGACCTGGGCTCGATCTCGATCCGCTGGGTGCCGTGATGACACGGGGAGCACACCCCAATGATCGGGTCGTCCCACAATTCACTCAAAGTCAATAGGATGCCCTCCATGGCCGCTTCAACCACTGACCATCACCCGTCGCTCCGGGAGCGAATCAGGGCATGGGTCACGGAGTTCATGCAGTTCGGTCTGGTGGGAGCACTGGCCTTCGTGGTGGACGTCGGGCTGTTCAACCTGCTTCAGCACGGGCCCACCGGCATCCTGGCGGGCCACCCCAACACCTCGAATGCGGTGGCCGCGGCCACGGCGACCCTCTTCTCCTGGGTGGCCAACCGAATGTGGACCTACCGCGGCCGCACCCAGGAGAACACCGCCCGCGAGGCGCTCCTGTTCGCCTTCGCCAATGCGGGCGGAGTGCTCATCACCCAGTTCTGCCTGCTGTTCACCCACCACATCCTGGGGCTGTCCTCGCCCCTGGCGGACAACATCGCCGCCTATGTGGTGGGCTTCGGCCTGGCCACGGCATTCCGCTTCTTCTTCTACCACTACATCGTCTTCACCGGCGTCCCCGACGAGCCCGCCCAGGAGGGGGTCGTCGTGGGCGCGAGCCTGGGCGGCATCCCCGAGGAGTGGGATGAGGTCAATGACGGCATGCGCCGCTGAGGCCCCGGTGCGGGCTCAGCACCCGTC
The DNA here is from genome assembly GCF_900637295.1 of Actinomyces slackii. Lineage (NCBI taxonomy): Bacteria > Bacillati > Actinomycetota > Actinomycetes > Actinomycetales > Actinomycetaceae > Actinomyces > Actinomyces slackii. The sequence continues at coordinate 3,125,384 of NZ_LR134363.1, forward strand.
ACCCCGGGCCTGAGGGGTGCCCGATCCCACATGCCGGAGGGGACGCCTCTCACGGCGCAGGGCGGGGGCGGGCCCTTAGCCTTGAACGGTGAGCGCCCTATCCACCGTCATGACCACTGCCCTGCCGGCCATGGGGCCGGCTCCCGCCCTTGGCCCCGAGTGGCTCGACCCCGCCAACATGATCACGGCCTTTGTCGGCTGGGTCGGCCCCTGGTCGGTCCTGGCCGTCGCCCTGGTGATCTTCGCCGAGACCGGCCTGCTGGTGGGCTTCTTCCTGCCCGGCGACTCCCTCCTGTTCACCCTGGGGCTCTTCGTCCACCTCGGCGAGGTCGACCCGAGTCAGGGTGTGCCCGTCAACATCTGGATCGTCTCCCTGACCATGTGGGTGGCGGCCATCGTGGGTGATCAGACCGGCTACTACATCGGTCACAAGGCCGGACCGGCGATCTTCAACAAGCCCGACTCCCGCCTGTTCAAGCAGGAGTACGTCGAGCGCACCCACGAGTTCTTCGAGCGCCACGGCGGCAAGGCGGTGACCCTGGCGCGCTTCGTGCCGATCGTGCGCACCTTCACCCCGGTGATGGCCGGCGTGGGCAAGATGGGGTACCGGCACTTCATCTTCTACAACGTCCTGGGCGCCACGGTCTGGGCCTTCGCCCTGACCTGGCTGGGCTACTTCCTGGGCGAGTTCGAGTGGATCCGCCACAACATCGACTTCGTCATCCTGGGGATCGTCTTCGTCTCGGTGGCCCCGATGATCTGGGCCTGGCTGCAGTCCAAGCTCGCCTCCCGCAAGGAGGCGGCCTCAGAGCCGACCCGAGAGCCCGCCAACCGCGCCTGAGCCGGGCCCACTCCCGGCGGGCACGGCCCTCAGCGGCACCGCACGGTGCCCGCTGGGGGCTTTCCCGCATCCGAGCGACCTGCATTGTCCCCCAGGCCGGCCCCTGGCCAGCGGAGAGGGCCTTCCCGCATCCGAGCGACCTGCATGTGAAGGCGCCTGCGCATCGCACGGCCATGTCCGCCCGCCCACTGCCTGCGGCGCCTGTGGTTCCGGCGCTGAGCGGGGCAGGGCGCGAGCGGCAAGGCTCGCGCGTCAGGACGCTTCAGAAGCGCCGACGGCGCCCCACCGAGACCAGCGCCCCCTGGGGCAGGACGTTGTTGGGGTCCAGGGAGCGCGGGACCGCGTTGAGGAGGATGGAGAAGACGGCCGGATGGCGCTGGGCGAGCTCGATGCGCCCGCCGTCGGCCTCGATGAGGTCCTTGGCCAGAGCCAGTCCCACGCCCGTCGATCCGTGTCCCGAGACGTGGCGCTCGAAGACATGCGGGGCGATGTCATCGGCCACCCCCTTGCCCTCGTCGGCCACATCGATGAAGACGCCGTGCCCGCCGTTGGCGCTGCGCACGCTCACCGTCGTCTCCCCGTCCCCGTAGCGCAGGGAGTTCTCGATCACAGTGGCCAGGACCTGGGCCAGTGATCCCGGAGTGGCCAGTACCGGCTGGAGCACCTCGTCGGTGAAGGTGATGCGGCGCCCGGCGGCGTCGAAGGCCGGCTCCCACTCCTCACGCTGCTGATCGAAGACATCTCTGAGATGCAGGGCCTCGGTGGTCCCGCCCCCGGTGCGCCGGGAGATCTTGAGCAGGTCCTCCACCACTCCGGTCAGGCGCTCGACCTGCTCCAGGCAGGCGTGGGCCTCGGCGCGCACCTCCTCCTCGTCGGTGAGCAGCTCGATCTCCTCCAGGCGCAGGCTCAGCGAGGTCAGCGGCGTGCGCAGCTGGTGCGATGCGTCCGAGGCGAACTGCCGCTCGGCGGCGATGCGCCCGGCCACGCGCTCAGCGGAGCGCACGAGCTCGGCCTGGACCAGGTCGATCTCCTCAATGCCCGAGGAGCGCAGGCGCGGGCGGACCTGGCCCGAGCCGATCTGCTCGGCCTCGGCCGCCAGGTAGATCAAGGGCGCCGAGAGCCGACGGGCGGCCTTGGAGGCCACCACTGAGGCCGCCGTCAGCGCCACCCCGGTCAGGGCCAGGACGGTCAGGAGCACCGTGGCCACGGCACTGACCTGGTCACCGCGCTCCGAGGTGGTGCGCAGGGCCAGGATGATCCAGGCACCGCCCAGGGGAACGCCCAGCAGCACCACGGCCACGGCGACCGCGCCCATCGTCATCATCATGGTTCGACGACGCATCTGCTACCTCTTCTCATCGGGTCCGGCTGGACGGGATAGGAGAGCGCCCCGACCCAGGTGGGCCGGGGCGTGATCGCGAGCCCGTCGGCGGCGCGGCCAGTGACGCTGCTGGGCCAGCCGGCCGGCAGCCGGCCTCAGGGCGCCAGGCGGTATCCCTCGGCCTCGGCGAGCAGGATCTGGGGGGCCTCCTCATCATCACCGAGCTTGCGGCGCAGCCAGCTGGCGTGCATCTGGAGGGTCTGCGCGCTGCCGGTGGGGTCCTCGCCCCACACCTCCTTGAGGATGTCCTCGCTGTTGACCACGGCGCCGCCCCCGCGCACGAGCACGCGCAGCAGCTCGAACTCGCGGATGGTCAGCTGCAGCTCGCGCGAGCCGACGAAGGCGCGGTGGGCGGCCACATCCACGCGGATGGCCCCCAGGGAGAGCGCATCCTCGGTGGCCTCCCCGGATGCGCGGCGCACCTGTGCGCGCACGCGGGCCAGGAGCTCGGCCAGGCGGAAGGGCTTGGTCACGTAGTCATCCGCCCCGGCATCCAGGCCCACGACGAGGTCGGAGTCCTCGCTGCGGGCGGTGAGCATGAGGATGGGGATGGTCAGTCCCTGGGCGCGCACCTCCCGGGCGACGTCCAGGCCGTCGATGTCGGGCAGGCCGAGGTCGAGCACGATGATGTCTGCGCTGGCGACCTCCTCCAGGGCCCCTTTTCCGGTGCCATGGGTGAGGACCGCGTAGCCCTCCCGGCCGAAGGCCCGGGCGAGCGGCTCAGAGATAGCGGGGTCGTCTTCAACGAGCAGAACAGTGGTCACATTGGCGATCGTAGGCGACTACGGCCGCGCCCGCCATCGTCCCGGAGATCGAATCGATCAACACGGCGACAACGTGCGTGAGGTCTCAGGCGCGCTCCAGGGACCAGGGCACGATCCGTCCCAGCCCCTTGGCCACCACCTGGTGGCACTGGCCGACCCGGTAGAGGTGCGCCACCGGCCCGTCCAGGAGGGCCATGGCCGTGGCCTCGTCCATGCGGATCCCGCCCGGCTCCGCGGTATCCACGAGTCGGGATGCCAGGTTGACGGTGGGGCCGAACACGTCGCCGGAGCGTGAGACGACCCGCCCGTGCACCAGGGAGGCGCGCACGCGGATGGCCTCGGGGCCGCCCTGGAGCTCATCGACCAGCGCCGTGACGACGTCGGCCGCCGTGGGCAGGTCATCGGCGATGTACATGACGGCGTCGCCGATGGTCTTGACCACGCGGGCGCCCCTGGAGGTCACCACGTCGCGGGTGGTGTGCTCGAAGTCCTCGAGCATGAGGGTCAGGTCCTGCTTGCTCATGCCCTGGGCCCGCTGGGTGAAGGAGACGATGTCGACGAAGCCCAGGGAGCGGATGAGCGGGTAGTAGTCGGGGCCGGCCTCCTCCCGGTCCCTGCCGGCGACCTCGGCGTCGGTCCGGCTGAGCAGGGAGGCCAGGTGGCGCCGCCAGACGTAGGCGAGCTGCTTGGACAGGATGTCGACCATGTCCCCCACTTCGTCGAGGGCGGCCAGTCGCGCCTGGGTGTCGTCCAGGCCCAGGCGCTGGCCGAGGTCCACCACCAGGGTCTCGAGCTGCCAGAGCACCAGGCGATCCATGGTGTAGGACTGGGCGCGCAGCAGCTCCAGGGCGCTGGCCATCGCCAGGCCCTGACCGGGATCCTTCCCCACCAGGGCCAGGGTGTTGCGCAGCGCGGCGACATCGTTGCTGGTGAAGCGCACCTCCTGGGGGTCGACGTCGGCGAATCCCATGGCGCGCCAGAAGCTCTTGGCCGTCTCCTCATCCGTTCCGGCCTGCTGCGCCAGCTGAGCGAGGGCCAGGCTGGGCTCCTCCCCGAGGAGAAGTCGCTGATGGCCCGCGATAGAGGCCCAGTCCGCGCTGCTGGGCTGCTGTCTGTCGGCCTCCTCCAGGCCGGGCGTATCCGACGTCACCGCGCTAGAGTAGCGCAGGTCACACGAATGTGCTCAATGAGCGCCATACGGTGGACATTGGCCGCTCAGCTCATCACTGGTCACCGGGCTGGGATTGGGTGCGCAGCAGGCTGACCTCACCGGCCTGAAGGGACACCAGGCGCTCCCCGGTATCGACGACGAGCTCGGGGCGCAGGTCAACAGCGGTTCCGCTCACCTGGCCATCAGGGGTCTGGACACTGATGGCCCGCCCCAATGTGGTGCAGGCGCTGCGCAGCTCCTCCATCAGGTCGGGTCCGGGCCGGCCGTCCGCCTCCTCCCACTGCTCCAGGCGGGCTCGCAGCTGGATCCCCACGGACTCGCGCAGCTCGCCGACCTCCGCCCGCGCGCCCAGCATGCGCAGGGACGCGGCCCACGGCACCGGGAGCTCCTCAGGGACCTGATCCACGTTAACCCCGATGCCCAGGACGACCATCGCAGCCTGCTCGCGCGAGGAGGCCTTCTCGGCGGGGCGGGCCGCCGGGGCGACCAGCTCGGCCAGGACGCCGGCGAGCTTCCGGTGGCGCTGCCATCCTGGTAGGTCCGGCAGGCCGGGGCAGTGGGCGACGACGTCGTTGGGCCATTTGGTCCCCACCTGGCAGGCGCTCGGGTCGACCAGGGGCGCCAGGGCGTCGCGCACCGCGAGCCCGCCCAGGAGGGGCAACCAGCCCAGCGCCGAGGCGGGAACGAGAGGGCGCAGCACCACCGAGACGGTCAGGGCGCCGGCGGGCGGGGTCACCCAGGCACGACCCGAGCGCCCCCGCCCCGCACTCTGGCTCAACGCGTGCAGGGCCGAGAAGTGCGGCCAGCGCTCCGAGCGGCCGCCCAGGAGATCCTCGCGCAGGTCGTCCTGCGTGGAGCCGGTGGCATCCACCGTGACAAGGGGACTGAAGACCGAGGGTTCCGGGCTCATGGGCCCAGCCTAGCGACCTGGAGCGCGGCGATCCTGCGATGCCCGGGGGGCCGTCCAAGGCGGCCCGGGCGCTCCACAGCAGCCGGGTGGCGGCGAGCGCGCCGTAGTATCGCGGCATGATCATCCTGGCCTCCCAGTCCTCCGGCCGCCTCGCCACCCTGCGCTCTGCTGGTGTGGAGCCGCTGGTGCGCGTCTCCAGGGTCGATGAGCCCGCCGTCCTGGCCGACCTGGCCCGCAGCGACCCCGAGGCCGGGCCGGCGGAGCAGGTCCAGGCCCTGGCGCGCGCCAAGGCGATGGAGGTTGCCGGGCGCACGGATCCGGGCGAGGCCGAGGTGGTGGTGGGCTGCGACTCCATGCTGGAGATCGACGGCGAGGTGGTCGGCAAGCCGGCCGACGCCGAGCAGGCCCGCAGCCGCTGGCTGGCCATGCGCGGGGGCAGCGGCATCCTGCACACGGGCCACCACCTGGTACGCCTGGCCGACGGCGAGGCCTGCGGTCAGGCCAGCGCCACCGTGGTGCGCTTCGGCGTGCCCAGCGAGCAGGAGATCGACGCCTATGTGGCCTCGGGCGAGCCCCTGTGGTGCGCGGGGGCCTTCACGATCGACGGCCTGGGAGGGGCCTTCATCGAGGGGATCGAGGGCGACCCGCATGCCGTCGTGGGCATCTCCTTGCCGCTGCTGCGCCGCCTCCTGGGCGATCTGGGGATCGTGTGGACCGACCTGTGGCGCCCGCTCCGCGCTGATCAGGACGATCGCACCTGAGACGGCGGGCCCGCTGGGGCCGCCCCGACTCGGAGGCCCGGGCGGGCCGGCGCCGTCAGGCCGACAGCGTCTGGGGCGGGACCGACACGGGCGCGGCCTGCACCGTGGGCGCCTCGGAGATCACCTTCATGAGCTCGGAGAGCAGTTCCAACTGGTCGCGGCTGAGGCGGTCGACCACATGGCGGCGCACTCCGTCAAGGTGAACCGGAGCCGCATTGCGCAGGAAGGCCAGGCCCTCCTCGGTCAACTCGCAGTTGACACCGCGCTTATCCGAGGAGCAGGAGACACGCACGACGTAGCCCTCCCTCTCCAGGCGCCCCACCGTGTGGGTCAGCCGGGAGCGGGAGTGGGAGACGCGCTCGGCCAGCGTGGACATGCGCATGGAGTGCTTGGGGGCCTCGGAGAGGCGGACGAGGATCTCGTACTCGTGCATGGAGATGCCGCAGCCGGCCTCGAGCTCATGGTTGAGTCGAGCGGTCACCGAGGTTGAGGCCGCCAGGAAGGACCGCCAGGAGTCCATCTCCAGGTCGTCGAGCCGGCGGTGGCGAGAAGCGACCTGCCCGCGGGTCTCAGCAGGCTCAGCGGCCTGCTGGCCGCAGGTCTTGGCGGGCTCGGCAGGCTCCTGGCCACAGGTCTCGGCGGGCTCGGCAGCCTCTTGCCCGCAGGTCTTGGCGGGCTCAGCGGGCTGCTGCCCGCAGGTCTCGGCGGGCTCAGCGGGCTGCTGCCCGCAGGTCTTGGCAGGCTCGGCGGCCTCCTGGCCGCAGGTCTCGGCGGGCTCAGCGGGCTGCTGGCCGCAGGTCTCGGCGGGCTCGACGGCCTCCTGGCCGCAGGTCTCGGCGGGCTCGACGGCCTCCTGGCCGCAGGTCTCGGCGGGCTCAGCCGGCTGCTGCCCGCAGGTCTTGGCAGGCTCGACAACCTCCTGGCCGCAGGTCTCAGCGGGCTCAGCAGCCTGCTGCCCACAGGTCTCGGCGGGCTCGACGGGTTCCTGCCCACAGGTCTTGGCAGGCTCGACAACCTCCTGGCCACACGAGGTCACCACGACCTCATCCTGGCCGCAGGTGGTGGGCTCAGCAGTCCGAATGTCGGTGGTGGACACCGTGTCGGCTCCTCTCGCTCCCGGTAGTCAGGAGGTCGCGTCGGGCTTGATTCATGCATGAACTATCCGTATGCATCATTTATAACATCCAGTAGGTCGATAGTCCTGTTTTTCGTCGAAAACTGCAAGTGCGGTGAACCACGATCATGCCCAAAGATGTGACACGTGGAGCATCACAGATCAGTAACGGTCACATGTTACCCCACAGTGAAGGTCGCTTGGCAATATTCGAGGAGCTCAGATACCCGTGAACTCCACGGGGAGTTGTCCCCGTGTCTCAACGCCGTTCGAGTACCGAGGTGCCCCTCATCAGCATCGTGCCGCTGAGACGCTCCACCGTGAGGCTCGACCCCCGCTCGTCGCGCTGAAACCCGGCCGGGATCGTCGCGGGCGCGGGAAAGCGGAAAAGCCCTCCCCCCTGGCCCCCGCCGGTGACGGCAAAGCTGAGCGCTCCGAGCATGAGCCCATGGGCGACCACGTCCTCAGGCCCCGCATCCAGGCCCGCAGCCCTCGGCGCTCCAGGCCGCAGGTGGATCTCATTGCCGTCACCGCTGCCCCGAGCCCATGCGGCGATCTGCGAAGCAGTCACGCGCAGTACCAGGTCCGAGGCCGGCCCCACTGCCCTCGCTGCGGCGTCGGAGAGCTCTGCGGGCTCAGCAAGCTCTGCGGGCTCAGCGGGCCGCAGGCTCCTGCCGGTGCGCTGCGCCAGGTCATGCGTGACCAGCCAGTCGCGCCCCTGCGCCGCAACCCGGCACCTGGCCCGCAGCAGGTCCCACCCAGCCCGCCTCCGCCTGTCGATCACTGGCGACGTCGATGCGCTCCCGGCGCCCGCCGTCGTCTCAGCAGGCCTCCACTCACAGCGCCGGTGGATCATGCCGTTCCACGGTCCCAGCGCGCCTTCGCGCAGGTCCCGCAGTGTCAGCACAGCGGGAAGGACCGCCACGGCGCCCATTCGTGCGGCGCGGAAGGCCCCCTCGCCCAAGGGCGCGGCGAGCGCCGGGACTAGAGCCTCGGCAAGCCCTGCGATGAGCCGCTCCTCCGCCTCGCGCCCCCCTGCCTGCTCACCGCCCACGGGGCGTCCAGGATTCATGGCCCGATTCTAGTCGGGCACGACGAAGCCCCGCCGATCACGGATCAGCGGGGCCTGGGCGATGTACCGGCGCCTCAGCGGGTCTCGCGGTGCTCCGTGTGCTTGCCGCAGCGGGAGCAGAACTTGGAGATGGCCAGGCGGTCGGGGGTGTTGCGACGGTTCTTCTTGGTGATGTAGTTGCGCTCCTTGCACTCCGAGCAGGCCAGAGTGATCTTGGGGCGAACGTCGGCGGACTTGCTGGCCACGTTGTACTCCTCGTTTCGATCCTCGAGCATGCGACGGAAGCGCGGTACTCGAACCTTGCGTAGCGGGGGAGGGACTCGAACCCTCGACCTCACGATTATGAGTCGTGCGCTCTAACCAGCTGAGCTACCTCGCCATATGACCACAATGGGGGCCATCGGCCCCCGCTATGCTCAGAGCCCCGAAAGGGAATCGAACCCTTGACCTTCTCCTTACCATGGAGACGCTCTGCCTACTGAGCTATCGGGGCAACGAGCGGAATCCTAGGCAGATCTGGATCGCGGAAGCAATCCGGACCCCCGTGGGCTCCCTCTCACTGCGGGCCTCCGCCCTGGGGCGGATCTGACGGCAACGGAGATGATCCGTGCTGTCATGGTGGCGGGTGAGGGATTCGAACCCCCGTAGCATTTCGCGGCTGATTTACAGTCAGCTCCCATTGGCCGCTCGGGCAACCCGCCGTCGCTCCTCACTCCGGCCGCTGGGGCCATCGCTTGGCGCCGTGGAAGAATAGCAAGCCCGTGGCAGGGGCGCCAATCCGCGCTCGTAGGACTCTCCTCACAGCCTGCGGATCCATGGCAGGATCGGGCCGTATCCGGCAACAGCGGCCCGAGCGCCCCGCTCCCGGGCCACCGGGCCACCGGGTCACCGGGCCACCGAAGAGAAAGGCAGACCATGGCATCCGAGTCCTCCTTCGACGTCGTCTCCAAGCTCGACCGACAGGAGGTCGACAACGCCGTCAACCAGTGCGCCAAGGAGATCGCCCAGCGCTACGACTTCCGGGGCGTTGACGCCTCGGTGTCCCTGGCGGGCGACACGATCACCATGGAGGCCAACACCGCCGAGCGCGTCCTGGCGATCCTCGATGTCCTGGAGTCCAAGCTGTTCCGCCGCGGCGTCTCCCTGAAGGCCCTGGACCTGGGCGACAAGGAGCCCCGCCCCCAGGGCAAGCTCTACCGCCTGGTCTGCCCACTGAAGGAGGGACTGAGCCAGGAGGTCGCCAAGCAGATCACCAAGGCGATCCGCGACGAGGGCCCCAAGGGCGTCAAGGCCACCATCCAGGGCGACGAGGTGCGCGTGTCCTCCAAGTCCCGCGACGACCTCCAGTCCGTCATCGCCCTGCTCAAGGAGCTCGAGGTCGAGGCCGCGCTCCAGTTCGTCAACTACCGGTAGGGCCGGACACCATCGCGGGTCGGAAGGCATCGCCTGCCTGGCCCGGAGGAGCCCTCAGGCCTGGCGTGACCCCCGACGCCCCACCCGGCACGGGCCGACGCGCAGATGCATGCTGGTCACGGACCTGCGCATCCTGCGTAGACTCCCAGTCATGCGCGCCCTCGTTGTCTCCGGTCACCCTCACCTCGAGGGCTCCAACGCCAACGCCGCCATCCTGGACGAGTTGAGGGCCGTGCTGCCAGGCACCACGATCCATCGTCTTGATACCGCTCCGACCAGCCCCGAAGGCCGTACCCGCTTCAACGTCCCCGCCGAGCAGGCCCTGCTCGATGAGGCCGATGCCGTCGTCCTGGCCACGCCCCTGTACTGGTACTCGTGGAGTGGGCTGATGAAGCAGTGGGTCGAGGAGGTGTGGGCTGATGGGTGGGCCTTCCGCTCGGGCAGCGCGGCCGGCTGTGCGCTCGACGGCAAGCCCGCGGTGCTGTCCCTTACCGTCGGCGAGACTCAGGCCTTCTACACCCCAGCGGGCAGCGAGCCCCATAGCGTCGAAGAGTATCTCTGCCCGGTCTACCGCACGCTCGAAGGCGTCGGCCTGAGGCTGCTCGATACCGTCATCAGTTACGGAGCCTCCCTCCTGCCGCCTGCGGGCACTGCTGAGCGCACCGCCTACGACCGTGCCCTGAGGGACAGCGCTCGCCGGATCGCCACCCTCGTCACCGGTGTCGCCTCGTAGCGTCCCCACCAGACGACGCCCGGCTGCAATGCCGGCCCCGAGCGCACTGCTGTCTTCCCTTTCTCACCATGGTCGCGGGCCTCAGGTGCGCCGCCGGGCGGGGTGGCTCGTCTGACGGGGCCGGACTTGCACATTCATTCATGGACTGCGGTGGGGTGAGTTCATTGGAATCCGCATGATTCTGCGGTTTCTTCCCCTGAGCCTCCGGTGCGGATCCAGGATGAATGTGCATGAGCGTCGCTCATGCACATTCATCTTTGTCGCCACAGGTGCCTGCACGGACAGAACGTTGGAATTCCAACGATTCTCATCGCAGCCGTGCAAGATGAATGTGCAGCGCGAACCCTCACCACGATCCGGCCAGGCACAGGCGGCGGGCGCCGACGCCTCGGCCCCCGGCTGCCGGCCCGGCGACTGCGGCGCGCTACGGGGCACAGCTGCTCACCACTCGGGCCAGGCCCGCGGCGAGCTCATCGGCCCACCGGGCGTAGCGGCGCCCCTCCTCCTCGGTGGCCCGGCTCAGGCAGTACAGGAGGTTGTCCAGACGGTCCAGCAGCTCCCAGGCCTCACGACGACGTGCCAGCCGCCCAGCGTCCTCGGGCATGGCGCCGAGCGTGGCACTGAGGCGGGCATAGTCCTCGACCAGTGCGCGGACCTGCTCGCCGTCGATGGGCGCGTACCAGGGGCCGCCCGTGATGGCTCCGCCGACCAGTGCCAGGTCCTTGGCCCGGTCCCCCGGTCCTGACCACTCCAGGTCGATCAGGCGCAGGCGCCCATCCGGGCCCAGGACCAGGTTGGGCAGCACGACGTCCCCGTGAATGAGACGGTGAGCGCGCTGACCCTCGAAGGCCTCGTCGCAGGCGGCCAGGGCCCGGCGCCAGGGCTCCAGGAGCGGGCGCGCACGCGGGTCGGCCAGGGTGCCGGGATGGCTCTCGCCCCACCAGGACAGCAGGGCCTCCGCCTCATGGGTGGCCGTGGGCAGTGGTCCTTGGGGCGGGGCGTCCTCGTCCACGGCCCGGTGGAAGCGGGCGATCAGCTCGGCAAGGGCGGGGACGAGGCCGGGATACCAGTCGCCGCGGCTCAGGGGCCTGCCGGGAACATAGGTGGTCACGATGTAGGGGCTTGCCAGGGGGTTGTCGGCGCTGGGCTCCATCGCGACGGCGCTGGAGCCCAGGTCGGCGGGGACGCGCTGCAAGGCCGCGTACTCCTCGGCCATGGGCCGGGGCATCTGCGCCGCTGGGCGCCGGGGCAGGCGCAGGACATGCGCGCCCGCTCCCTGGTCGGCCGGCCGCAGGAGCCAAGCCGTGTAGCTCTCCCCCGCTCCCAGGCGGCTCGCCGTGATGGCGGGCGCCGGCGCACCCGTGAGTGAGCCCTGGCGGGCCATGTCCTCCAGCACGACGGCGAGACCGGGGTCATCCGCGTCTCTCCGGAGCCCCGGGGCCTCGTCGGATGCTGTCACCGGCTCTCCCCTCTGAGGATTCACGATCATTCCGCCTCACGGTCCCTGCGCGATCCACGGAGCATCAGCGGCCGCCTCGGGGCCCGGAAGCCCTGGATCGGGGTACTCGGCCGAGGCTCAGTAGCCCGCCATCTCCTCCAGGCGCCGGATGCGCTGGGCCATGGGCGGGTGCGTGGCGAACAGGCTTCCGAGCTTGCCGAAGGGATTGGCGATCATCATCGAGGAGACGGGCTCCAGGCGCGGATCACGGTCCATGGGCACCGAGGAGACCCCGGACTCCAGCTTGCTCAGGGCGCTGGCCAGGGCCAGGGGGTCGTTGGTCAGAACCGCGCCGTCGTGGTCGGCGTCGTACTCGCGAGTGCGCGAGACCGCGAAGCGGGTCAGTGTGGCGGCCAGTGGCGCCAGGATCGCCATGAGCAGGACTACCAGGGCGCCGGCGCCGCCGCGGTCGCGGTCCCGGCCTCCGCCGAACCACAGCGCCATGGTGCCCAGCGAGGAGATCACTCCGGCGATGCCCGCGGCCATGGATCCGGTGAGGATGTCGCGGTTGTAGACGTGGGAGAGCTCGTGGCCCAGGACGCCGCGCAGCTCGCGCTCATTGAGCAGCTGGAGGATGCCCTGGGTGCAGCACACGGCCGCGTTCTGCGGGTTGCGACCGGTGGCGAAGGCATTGGGGCTCATCGACGGCGCGACGTAGAGGCGCGGCATGGGCTGGCCCGCCGTCGTCGAGAGCTCGCGGACGATGGCATACATGGCCGGGTACTGAGCCTCGGTGACCTCGATGGCCCCCATCGAGCGCACGGCGAGCTTGTCGGAGTTCCAGTAGGTGTAGGCGGTCTGGGCCACGCCGATGAGCGGCATGATGAACAGCCAGATGGAGGAGCCGGTGCCCTGGGCCAGCAGCCAGCCCACCAGGAGCAGGAGGCTCCACAGCCCGCCCATAAGAACGGCGGTCTTGAGGCCGTTGTGATGCGTCGTCCCAGTCATGAGGCTCATTCTATGGATATTCTCTGTGTGATCGCTGCGAGGAATGTCGTGACCGGCTATGGGCGTCGTCTCTGAGAGCCGACGGTGCGGGTCCCGCCGCATCATCTGCGGCGGGACCCGCACTGATCCCCATCCCATGGGATCTCACCGGGGGGCTCTCATCTCACTCCGCGCCATCCCTCTCAGTCGCGGAGCATCGATCGCGCGGACACCCGAGGGTGCCACTCGCCCCACCGCCGCGGCTCACTTCTGCGCGATCTCCGCCTCGCAGGTCAGGCCCTTCTCGGGGAGTTCCCCGCGCAGCAGGTAGGCGTCCACCGCCGAGGTGGCGCACTCACCGGTGCGGATGTAGGCGCCGTGACCGTTGCCCTTGACCGTCACCAGATGGCCGGACTCGAGCTGTGAGGCCAGGGACTCGGCCCACTGGTAAGGCGTGGCCGGGTCACCGGTGATGCCCAGGATGAGGATCGGCGCAGCCCCCGGGGCGCTCGCCTTAGCCGGCGTGCGCTCCGACTGGCGCCCCCAGCCCTTGCACAGGCCCGGGGTCAGGGCCTGCGCGCCACCGGCGGTGGGCGTCTCCTTGCGAAGCTCCGCGGCCTCCTTGTCCCACTGGGCCTCATCACCCTCGACCGGGTAGTCGAGGCAGTCCACGGCACTGATGGCCGGCTGATTGGCGAGCTTGCGGACCTCGGCCTCAGCCGCCGCCTTCGGGTCGGTCTCGTCGGAGGGCTTCTCGGCGAGGGCGGCGAGCTCGGTGCCCTTGCCGTCCTTGATGGCCTGCTTCAGCGCCGAGGTCAGCGACTCCCAGGTCCCGTCGTCGTACATGAGCTCGGTCATGGTCTGGCGGATGGTCTCGCCATTGACGGTCTTACCGTCCTGATCGGTGGGCAGTGGGGACTTCGTGGCCTTCTCGAACAGCGCCCTCAGCTGAGCCATGCCGGCCTCGACGTCGCCGTCCAGCGGGCAGTCCTTGCCGGACTGGCAGGTCTCGACGTAGGAGCGGAAGCTGTTCTCGATGGCGACGGACTGGTCCCGGCCCACCTGAGCGAGTCCGATCGAGGGGTCCTGGGCGGAGTCCAGGACCATGCGCCCCACGTTGGCGGGGAACAGCTCGGCATAGCGGGTTCCCAGGAAGGTGCCGTAGGAGGTGCCGAAGTAGTACAGGCGCTCATCGCCGGCCAGGGCGCGCAGCACATCGAGGTCGCGGGCCACCGAGTCGGTGTCCATGTGGTCGATGATCCCCGGGACGGGAGAGTTCTGCTCGCAGGTGGTCGCGGCCTCCCGACCGGCTTCCACCGACGCCTTGGCGGTGTCCTCCTGGGAGGCCTCGGCATCGTCCCCCACAGCGGCCTGCGCATCGCCACCGGCGGCGACCGCCTCGACGGCCTGGGAGATCTCCTCAGCGCTGAGGCAGGTCAGCGGGGTAGAGGCGCCCACTCCGCGGGGGTCGAATCCGATGATGTCGAAGTTCGCGCGCAGGTCCCCGGAGAAGGCCGCCTCCCCGCCCTCAACCAGCTCGATGCCCGAGCCACCGGGGCCACCGGGGTTGATCATGAGCGAGGCGATGGGCTTGCCCGAGCTGGCGGGGAGCTTCTTGAGCGCCAGATCGATGCTCTGACCCGAGGGGTCCTTGTAGTCCAGCGGCACCTTGACGGTGGCGCACTTGAAGGACTTGCCATCCTCGCAGTCCTTCCAATCGACCTTCTGGGTGTAGAAGGTCTCCAGCCCGGCGGGGACGGGCGCGGCTGATGCCGCCTCCACAGGGGTGGCCTGGGTGGAGTGCCCCGCCATCATCCCCGGGGTGCATGCGCTGAGCGCCAGGCATGCTGCAGCCACCGCCAGGGGCAGGCTGCGTCGGACAGTGTGTGGTGTTGTGCGTCGTGATCTCATGGGCACACCGTAGATCTGACGACTGATGTCAGTGATTCGCCCCGATGCCGATCCTGGTTCCGCAGGGCCCTCATCCAGCGGAAGGACCGCTCTCAGCCAGCAGGCGCACACCGGCAGCGCCCCAGGTCATCCTCCCCTTGCCGGGCGCCCCGCCCGCCCCGCCCGCCCCGCCGCGGGAGCCGCCGCCCCGCCGGCCACGGCGCTCACGGCTCGGCGGGGCAGCGGGGCGGTCCCCTCAGAGGTAGGCCTCGTAGGCGGGCAGATCGAGCACGCCGTTGCCGGACAGGCCGATGAGGATGGTCTCTCCCTGCCCGGCCTGGCGGGCGTGCTCCACGGCCGCGGCCACCGCGTGGGTGGACTCGGGGGCCGGGATGACCCCCTCGGATCGGGCGAAGATCAGGCCCGCGGCGAAGGCCTCGTCCTGGGGCACGGCGACGGCGTCCATCAGTCCCTGATCGACGGCGTGGGAGACCATCGGCGCCATGCCGTGGTAGCGCAGGCCCCCGGCGTGGATGGCCGGAGGCACGAAGTCCGCGCCGAGCGTGTACATCTTGAGCAGGGGCGTCATCCCCGCCACGTCCCCGTAGTCGTAGCGGTACTCCCCCTGGGTGATCGTCGGGCAGGCGGCCGGCTCGCAGGCCACGACGCGGCTGGAGGTGCCCTCGGTGAGGTTGCGGCCGATGAAGGGGAAGCCCAGTCCCGCCAGGTTCGAGCCTCCCCCGGCGCAGCCGAAGACGACGTCGGGCTGCTCCACCCCGGCCTGCACCAGCTGGGCGATGGCCTCCTGGCCGATCACGGTCTGGTGGAGCATGACGTGGTTGAGCACCGAGCCCAGGGCGTAGTGGACGTCCTGGTGGGCCACGGCGACCTCGACGGCCTCGGAGATGGCCATGCCCAGGCTTCCCGTGGTCTGCGGATCCTTGGCCAGGATCGCCCGGCCGGCCTCGGTCAGCTCGGAGGGCGAGGAGTGGCAGGTCGAGCCGTAGACCTCCATCTGGTAGCGGCGGTAGGGCTTGGCCTCATAGGAGGAGCGAACCTGCCAGACCTCGCAGGTCATGCCGAACAGCGAGCATGCCAGCGCCAGGGAGGCGCCCCACTGCCCCGCCCCCGTCTCGGTGGTCAGGCGGGTGGTGCCCTCCTGGGCGTTGTACCAGGCCTGTGCGATGGCGGTGTTGGGCTTGTGGGAGCCGGCGGGGCTCACGCCCTCGTACTTGTAGAAGATGCGCGCCTTGGTGCCCAGCGCCCGCTCAAGACGATCGGCGCGGATGAGCGGGGAGGGACGCCACTTGGCGTAGACCTCGCGCACCGGCTCGGGGATGGCGATGAAGCGCTCGGTGGACATCTCCTGGTCGATGAGCGCCCGGGGGAAGAGGGCCTCCAGGTCCTCGGCCCGCAGGGGCTCGCGGGTGGCCGGGTGCAGAGCCGGGGGCAGGGGCTCGGGGAAGTCCGCGGCCAGGTTGTACCAGTGCGTGGGCGAGAGCGATCCGATAGTGGTCATGTCATCCCTTTCCGTGTTCGTGGCGTCGGGCCCTCAGGCCAGCAGCTCGGCGACGTCGGCGGTCTCGATGCCCAGGGTCTGCCCCACTCCTGCGGTGTAGAGGGCGCCCTCGTGGGTGCTCACGCCGCGAGCCAGGTCCGGGCGGGCGGCGCAGGCGCCCCGCCAGCCCTCATCGGCCAGGGCCAGGGCGTAGGGCAGGGTGGCGTTGGTCAGCGCGTGGGTGGAGGTGTAGGGCACGGCGCCGGGCATGTTGGCCACGCAGTAGAAGGTGGTCCCCTCCACCTGGTAGGTGGGATCGGTGTGGGTGGTGGGCCGGGAGTCCTCGAAGCACCCGCCCTGGTCGATGGCGATGTCCACCAGCACTGAGCCGGGGCGCATGCTCGCCACCATCTGGCGAGTCACCAGGCGGGGGGCCTTGGCCCCGGGGACGAGGACGGCGCCGATGACCAGGTCGGCCTGGGCCACGGCCTGGGCGACGTCCAGGGCGGTGGAGTAGCGGGTGCGGATGGCACCGCCGGAGATCTCCTCGATGTGGCGCATGCGGGCGGCGGAGATGTCGAAGACGGTGACATCCGCCCCCATGCCGGCACTGACCTGGGCCGCGCACAGCCCGGCGGTGCCCCCGCCCAGAACGACGACGGATCCGCGGCGCACCCCGGAGGACCCGCCCAGCAGCACGCCGGACCCGCCGTGGGGCTTGAGCAGGGCGTCAGCGCCCACCTGGGCGGACAGGCGCCCGGCGATCTCGCTCATGGGAGCCA
Organism: Actinomyces slackii; assembly: GCF_900637295.1. Lineage (NCBI taxonomy): Bacteria > Bacillati > Actinomycetota > Actinomycetes > Actinomycetales > Actinomycetaceae > Actinomyces > Actinomyces slackii. Next base: position 3,142,139 of record NZ_LR134363.1, read on the forward strand.
GCAGGGGCAGCCCGCCGTCGTCGGTCTGGACGGTCTCATAGGCGATGGAGGTGATCCTGCGGGCCAGGAGCTCCTCGGTCAGGGGGCGGTCGGCGGCCAGGTGCAGGAAGGTGAACAGGAGCTGGCCGGGGCGCATGAGCTCGTACTCCGAGGCGATGGGCTCCTTGACCTTGAGGACCATCTCCGCCTGGTCCCACACGTCAGCCGCCCGGGGGACGACAGTGGCGCCGGCCTGGGCGTACTGCTCGTCGGTGATGGCCGAGCCGGTCCCGGCGCCGGCCTGGATGAGGATCTCGTGCCCGCGCTGGGCCAGGGCGTGGACGCCGGCCGGGGTGATGGCCACGCGATACTCGTTGTCCTTGATCTCCGTGGGAACGCCAACTCGCATGGGGAGCCTTTCATTCGGGAATGTGCGACGGAGCACGATAGTACGCGCTCAGCACTGAGAGGGCCGGATGGTCGAGGGCGAGAGGTCTCGTCCTCGACCATCCGGCCCCGATGTGTGCCGCTCAGGCCTGGAGGCGGTGGGCGACGCGATCGGGGACGCGATCGGCCTCGGGGTCTCCGATGAGATCCTCGGGGACCTGGGTGGATCGCGAGATCGCGGTCATGGCCTCGCGGGAGACCACCTTGACGCGCTCGCGCCCCTTGGCCTGCCCGGTGGAGACGGTGACCTCGCCGTAGGACTCGCCGAGCTCGCGCTCGTAGGCGTCCAGGAGCTCCCAGCCCTGCCAGGTGGTGAAGGGGACCCCGCGCTGGTTGAGCATGACCATGACGGCTTCGTGCCCCACCTGGGCCTGGTCCTCGGCGGTGGCGCGCAGCAGCCCGGCCTCGGCGTCGGCCACGAGGTTGGTGATGGTCTCCTGGGCGTCGGACTTGGTCGAGCCGATCAGCCCGATGGGCCCACGGCGGATCCACCCGGTGGCGTAGACGCCGGTCAGCGGCTTGCCATCCTCGCCGAGCACTCGGCCACCCTCATTGGGCAGGACGCGGCGCTCGTGGTCGAAGGGCAGGCCCTCGATGGGGCTGGAGGCGTAGCCGACGGCGCGGTAGACGGCCTGGACGGGCCAGTCGCGGTACTCCCCCGTGCCGGTGACGTTGCCGTCGCCGGTCAGGCGGGTGCGCTCGGTGCGCAGCCCCACCACATGGCCCTCCTCATTGGTGAGCACCTCGTGGGGCGCGGAGAAGAGGTGGATGTGGATGCGCTGGGAGGCGGTGAGGTCCTCGGGCTCCTGCATGGCGTAGCCCTCGAGGGCCTTGACCACCTGGCGCTGCTGGTTGGAGGCGGCCAGGGCGGCCTGGGAGCCCTCGTCGTACTCGAAGTCCTCCTCGTCGACCAGCACGTCGACGTCGGGCTGCTTGCCCAGCTCCCGCAGCTCCAGGGGGGTGAACTTGACCTGGGCGGGGCCGCGGCGGCCGAAGACGTGGATGTCGGTGGCCGGGGAGGTGCGCAGGACCTCGGCGACGTTGGCCGGGATCTCGGTGGTCATGAGGTCCTCGGGGTGCTTGGCCAGCACCCGGGCGATGTCCAGCGCCACGTTGCCCACGCCGATGACGGCGATCTCCTTGGCCGTGAGCTCCCAGCTGCGGGGGTGGTCGGGGTGGCCGTCGTACCACGAGACGAAGTCGGCTCCGCCGTGGCACTCGGGGGCGTCGATGCCGGGGATGTCCAGGGGCGCGTCGGTGTCGGCGCCGGTGGAGAAGATGAGCGCGTCGTAGTGCGTGCGCAGCTCGTCGACGGAGATGTCCCGGCCAACCTCCACGTTGCCGATGAGGCGGATGTCCCCGCGCTGGAGGATCTTGTAGAGGGCCACGATGATCTGCTTGATGCGCGGGTGATCGGGGGCCACGCCGTAGCGCACCAGCCCGTAGGGGGCGGGCAGGCGCTCGAACAGGTCGATACAGACCTCCATGCCCGACTTCGAGAGGATGTCCGAGGCGTAGATGCCTGCGGGACCGGCTCCGATGACGGCGACATTGAGAGGACGTGCGTTCACTGTTCGTTCCTGACGGGTCGGGGGTCGGTTCGGCCCTGGTCAGCGCACGGGCTGCGGGCCGGGACACAGTCTAAAGAGTCGGGCGCACCGCCCCCAGGCGAGATACGCCACGCCAGGCGCGATCCAGGCGCTCAGGCCGCGCGGTCCACCAGGAGGCGGGCCGTGCACTCCCTCCCGCACTCCATAGTTTCGTACTACACTTGGGGTCGTCTGACAGAAGCACGAGGAGTGGCCCGCCATGGATGAGACGGTGAGGGTCCATCCGCGCGTGAGTGTCAGACACCCAGGCATCACACCACAGGATGTGAAGACCGCCTTTCTCGGGGCACTGAGATCTCGTGCCCGGGACACCGACCCGGTGCAGTGGGTCGGGGTCGGACTGGATGGGCGCGGCCGACTACTGGAGTTCATCGCCGTTGAGCTGGATAGTCACGAATGGCTCGTCTTCCATGCGATGGTCGCCACGACCAAGGTGCTTCGCGAGATCGGAATGAGGAGGTAGCCCCATGAGCCGGTACACAGCGGCCAACGGGACCGAGTTCTCCGACGAGGACATCGAGCGGTGGGCCCGCCAGGCTGAATCTGAGCAGAGCTATGGAGGCTCCCACCTCGGCCGGGCAGTTCCGGGCCGGCCGATCAGTGTTGGGCACGAGGCAAGACCCTTCACTCTGCGGCTTGATGCGGCCCGCCGCGCCAAGCTCGACCACGCTGCGCAGCAGCAGCACACCACGCCCTCTCAGGTCCTGCGCGACCTTATCGACACGCTCTGACTTCGTCTCCGCCGAGCGTATGTATCCCGCGCGCTCAGGCGACGAGGCCCGCCTACCCGCGCACCCTCTCATTCGTCCGAGCCGAGCATCTCGGGCGCTGGCCTCCTGGTCACGAGTCGGGCGGAGCTCACCGCGGACACCCCGATGACCGCGAGACAGGCCAGGGCCGCACCGGCAGTGGTGCTCCCGGACCAGTGCATCCGCAGACTCGCCCCTTGGCTCTCCGCCGAGATCTGGGTCATCATCCACAGCAGCAGCACTCCGAACAGGCCGCCGACGACGACAGCCGGGGCAACGAGCAGTGCCGCCCTGGTCACGACCATCGAGACCAGGAACCGTCCCCGCGCGCCCACCGCTCGCACGATCCCGAACTCCTTGAGGCGCCTGGACGTATCGAGCGTGATGGCACTGCTGGCGATGAGCATGGCGACGAACAGACCGATCATGGCCAAGGACCGGTAGAGCTGCGTGCTGTCCTCGACAACCTTGGAGGCCTGGGCTGATTGATCGGGCCCCGAGGCCAGCACCGTGGTGTCCGCAAGCCCGAGGTCCCCCAGACGGCTGCGGATGGTGCTCGCGACATCCTGCCATGGCAGGCTGCAGCTGATCTCCAGGGCGCTGACGCCGTCTTGCGGCCACAGCCTGCGGCTGTCCTCGATGCTCATGGCCACCAGGCCCCCGGGCCAGAGGAAGGAGTGGACGACGGCGTCCACCGTCAGCCGCACAGTCGCCCCGTCGGGAGTGCGCAGTGTGACGACGTCGCCCACGGAGAGATCGTTCTGCTCAGCGAACTGCGTTGAGATGAATGCGCTGCCGGGGGCCAGCCGGCCTCCTGCCGCCTCTGCCTGCTGCACGACAGGCAGCTGGGAGCCCTCGCTCACTCCCTGGATCAGGACCCGTTTGCTCTTGTGGGTGATGTACCCCATCTGAATGGGACGCACATGGGTGACACCGTCAACCCCCTCCACGGACTCCACGGAGGATGCCGGCATGTTCCGGATCGTTGGCAGATCGTCAGGCGCGGCATCTTGGGCCAGGAGCTCGATGTCCCCCATCCCGGCCATCGTCGGCTCGATGGACCTCTGCAGATTCGTGGCCAGCCCGGATAGGGACACGAGCAGGACGAGGGCGCCACTGACGACCAGCGCGCCCGACTGCATCTGGGCCGCGACACGGCGATCAGCGCTGCGTGACACGAAGCCCGGGCGCGATCGCAGCACTAGACGATCGAAGCATCTCAGCAGGACGGCGATGAGAACGGATCCGAGCAGTACCCACCCGAGCATGAGAAGAAACAGGCCGAGCGTCCCCAGGTCTCGCGGGTGCCACCGCACCGCGAGAACGGCGAGGAGCACCGCGAGGGCCCCGCAGGTGGCCGCCAGCGGTGTGGTCCATCGACGCTGCCTCGCCTCACCTCGGTACTGATCCTCGGTGGACAGCGAGATGATCGGACGAACTCCTGACCTGGAGGCGATCACGCAGATCAGCAGGACGGCGCTGGACACGCCGATGTAGACCTGGGGCGAGAGCGGGATCTCAGGCATCGGTGCCGCGCTGTTCCTGAATGCCGCGGGGATGGATTCCATCAGCGCATCCGCGGCATGAGCCGCGGCGAGCAGTCCGACCGCAAGACCGAGGACCCCGTGCCCCAGCCCAGAGGCCACCGCCAGGCCCCGCAGACGGCCGGCGGAGGCGCCCAGAGCGCGCAGGAGCAGAAAGCTCTGGCGCTGGGAATCCGCGCTGGATCGAGTGATGGTGAAGATGAGGACCAGGCTGAGCAGAAAGGCCATGACGGCGACCAGCGGGAGGTTCTTCAGCACCGGATCGATGCCGGTGCGCAACAGTGCATCCGCGGCGGAGCGATCCTGCAGCAGCAGGCCCGGATGCGATTGGGCATACGCCTCCAGCTCTCGCAGGAGGTCAGGAGAATCGGCATCGACGAGGACCGCATTGGGGGCTCCGAGCTCGGCATGGCCAAGCCGGGCCAGCGTGGACGCGGAGACCACGGCATAGGTGGAGCGGTCGAATTCCGGATGTCCCTGGCTCGAGGGATCCGGGCCGATCGCGGCCTCCCAGGTCTTGGCCCCCACTCTCACCGTGATGGATTCGCCGACCTCTCCCCCGATGCTGGCGCGCAAGGTCGAGGAGAGCCACACCTGATCCCGTTCAGCCGGGGAGGCGTCCTGGGAGCGGTCATCCGGGATGACGAGCAGCACAGTCTTCTCACCATCCACCATGGCCTCGTGCTGAGCGAGCGGGAGCGCGCGCCCCTCCCCCGCGGTCTCGGCCAAGGACTCGATCTGCTCCCTTGTCATGGGGCCGCCGGTTTGGGTCAGGACGATCCTGTTGTGAGAGTGGAACAGTCCGTCGAGCTGATCCCTGATCCCTGATTCGAAGGCGTTGATGACGAGGAGCACACTGCAGCTCATGGCGGTGGTGGCCGCGATGCCCAGGATCGTCGTGGCGGAGCGGACCCATGATGTGCGGAACAGAGCCAGCACCAGTCGAATGAACTCCCTCATTCCCGCGCCCCCTCCGGGCAGACCCTCCCGTCGACGATGTCGATCACCCTATCCGCCGTAGTTGCCACCATCGGGTCGTGAGTGACAATGATGAGTGTCGCACCATTGACGGCGCGGGCTCGCTCCAGGACGGTCATCACCTCAGCCGCGGAATGCTCATCCAGGTTGCCGGTCGGCTCATCGGCGAGCAGCAGATTTGGCTCCATGATGAGTGAGCGCGCAATAGCCACCCTCTGCTGCTGCCCACCCGAGAGCTGCGACGGGCGGGCATCCGCCAGGTCTCCGATCCCCAGATCATTCAAGGTCTGGCGGGCGCGCGCCTCGATCGACCCCCGCTTCAGCCGCGAGGACAGCACCAGCGGCACGGCCACATTCTCCCAGGCACTCAATCTGCCCAGCAGATGAAAGGACTGGAACACGAAGCCGATGTTCTTCAATCGGAAGCGCGCTCTTCGCTCCTCACTCGCAGACTCCAGGGACTCCCCGCAGACATGGACGCGCCCCGACGTGGCCTGCTGCATGCCGCCGATAATGGACAGCAGAGTGCTCTTCCCGGATCCGCTGCGCCCGCGCACAGCGATGTACGCCCCCGAGTCAACACTGAGGCTCACGTCGCTGAGAATGGTCTTCTCCTGCGCTGAACCAACCTTCTTGCACACGTGCTCCAGGTCGATTATCCGCATTCCCGACTCCCCCATTTTCACCAGACGCATTGATCCCGGCACGTCAGAGAATATCATCGCGTGGAGCGGGAAATGCTGGAGTAGCGTCGAAGGACCTTGGCGGTGACGGAGCGACGGCACCGATTTGTCGGTGGCGGTGGGCGTCCAAGCACCCTCCCGGCAGTCCCGCCCGGCCTGTCTATGCCCCGCTCAGGCCGCGCGGTCCACCAGGAGGCGGGCGAAGTCCTCCATGCCCTCGCGCACCATGGCGGTGCGCTCGCGCGCCTCGGCCTGGGCGGCCTCCACCTCAGCCGCCCCCTGCCCGGCCAGGCGCTCCGCGGTCCCCTGAGCAACGGCCTCCTCCAGCCCCTCCAGGGCCGCCACGGCGTCGCGCGCCCAGGCGAAGGCCATCTCCCGGGTGCGGGCGAGCACCGGATGCTCACGCAGGCGCTCGACCACCTGGGCCAGGGCCTCGTCGTCGGCCAGATCCGCGGTGGACAGGGCCGAGAGGATCGACTGCCCGCTCGCGTCGAGCTCCCCGGCCGCCAGGGCCTGGCGCAGCAGGAGCACCGGCATGGTCTCGACTCCCTCGCGCAGGTCGGTTCCCGGGGTCTTGCCGGTGGTCTCCGAGCTGCCCACCAGGTCGATGACGTCGTCGGCCAACTGGAAGGCCACGCCGATCTTCTCGCCGAAGGCCTCGACGATCTGCTCGGTGCGCTCCCCCGCCCCGGTGAGCATGGCGCCGTAGCGGGCAGAGACGGCGATGAGTGAGCCGGTCTTGTCCGCCAGGACCTGGATGTAGTGCTCCACCGGGTCGGTTCCCGCCGGGCGGGGCAGGGTCTCGTGGAGCTGGCCCATGCACAGGCGCTCGAAGGTCTTGGCGTGGGCCAGGACCGCCTCGGGGCCCAGGGCCGCCACCAGCTGGGAGGCCCGGGCCACCAGGACATCACCGGTGAGGATCGCGGCGGAGTTGCCCCAGACGGTCTGGGCGCTGGGCGCGCCGCGCCTCAAAGGGGCGTCGTCCATGACGTCGTCGTGGTAGAGCGTGGCGATGTGGGTCAGCTCCACGGCCACGCCCGCGTCGCGCACCATGGGGCCCGTGGCCAGCTCGGGGTCCCCCAGTTGAGCGGTCAGGAGGGCCAGCACCGGCCGCAGCCGCTTGCCCCCGGCCTTGGCCAGGTGAGAGGTCGGCGGGTTGATCGTCTCATCCGCACTGGTCACCACCTCCAGGAGCCGGGCCTCAATGGCCTCCAGGGCACCGGAGATGCGGGCCTCGAGACGCGGGGTGCTCAGTGGTAGCGATCCGATCACGGCAGGAGCATAGCGGTCTGGCCGAACAGATCGATCACGGCCTGCGGCAGGATGCCCAGCACCACAGTGACCACAGCCGCCAGCAGGACGGCCACGCTCACCATGCCCTGGCTGTCGACGACGGCGACCTCCTCACCCTTGGGGGCGTGGAAGAGCATGAGGACGATCAGGCGCATGTAGAAGAAGGCGGTGGCCGCCGAGCAGGCCACGGCCAGGATCACCAGCCAGGTCGCCCCGCCGGTGACTCCGGAGACGAAGAGCTGGAACTTGGCGGTGAAGCCCGCGGTCAGCGGGATGCCGGCGAAGGACAGCAGGAACACCGTCATGGCCCCGGCCGCCCAGGGGCTGCGCCGTCCCAGGCCCTTGAAGGCCTCCAGGTCATTGGCCTCCCCGCCCACGGCCCCCTCGTGGCGCGAGCGCACCAGGGAGATGAGGCCGAAGGCCCCCACCGTGGAGACCCCGTAGGTCAGGGCGTAGAAGGTCAGGGAGGCGATGCCGACCCGGTTGTAGGCGATGATGCCGATGAGCATGAAGCCCGCGTGGGCGATCGCCGAGTAGGCGAGCATGCGCTTGACATCCTTCTGGACGATCCCCGCCACCGTGCCCAGGACCATGGTGGCGATGGCCACGCCCCACAGGAAGGGGGCCAGGTCCCAGCCCATGAGCCCGGCGGCCTCGTAGTGGAAGCGCACGAGTGCGAAGAAGGCCGCCGCCTTGACCCCGGCGGCCATGAAGCCCGTCACCGGGGTGGGAGCCCCCTGGTAGACATCCGGGCTCCAGGCGTGGAAGGGCACGGCGCCCACCTTGAACAGCAGCCCGACGGTCACCAGGGCCAGACCCCCCAGGGCCAGCAGGTCGGCGCCCACGACCTGCCCGCGCAGCGCCTGGGCGATCGAGGCGTAGTCCACCGCGCCGCTCAGGCCGTAGAGGAGGGCGGCGCCCATGAGGAGGAAGGCGGAGGCGAAGGCCCCCAGGACGAAGTACTTCAGGGCCGCCTCCTGGCTGAGCAGGCGCCGGTGACGGGCGGTGGCGGCCATGATGTAGAGCGGCAGCGAGACCAGCTCGAGGATGACGAACAGGGCGATGAGGTTGTTGACGGCCCCGAAGAGCATCATCCCGCCCAGGGAGAACAGGGCCAGGGGGAAGACCTCGGTGGTGGTCCAGCCGGCGTGCAGGGACTCGGCCTCCTCGGCGCTGCCGGGACGGTCGGCGCTCTGGGCGGCGAAGGCCCCGTCGCCGACGGCGGTGCGGTCGGCCATGACCAGGACCGCCAGGAACCCGATCACCAGCAGCACGCCCTGGGCGGCGATGGCGAAGGGGTCCTCAACCAGGCCCGGGGCGATATTCGGCGGCCAGGGCTGGTTGGGGCCGGGCATGGCGTCCCAGCGCCGGTAGAGGGCGAATCCGGAGCCCGCGATCGCCGCCACTCCCAGCAGCACCTGGGTGAAATGGCGAGAGGGGCGAGAGACGAGGGCCTCCACCAGGACGCCCAGGACGGCGCCCACAAGCACGATGAGGGCCGGGGTCAGAGCGGCCCAGTTGATGATCGGCTGCGTGAAGCTCACTTGGTGATCCCTTCCGTTGCGGAGGAGGCGCTGGTGGCCGCGTCACCGGCGGCCTGCCGGCTCACGGTGGTGGAGACCTGCTCGGCGACCCCGTCCAGGGTGCTGGTCAGGACCGCTGGGGCCAGCCCCAGGGCGAGCATGGCGGCGATGACCGGGACCAGCACCAGCTTCTCGCGGCCCTCAAGATCGGGGGTGCCCGTGCGGCTGGGGTCGGGGGCCCCGGTGAAGACCCTCTGGTAGGGCACCAGGACGTAGACGGCGGCGATGACCACCCCGGCCAGGGCGACGCCGCCCAGCGCCGTGGAGACCGAGAAGGTGCCGGTGAGCACCATCCACTCCGGCACGAAGCCCGAGAGCCCGGGCAGGGCGATGGAGGCCAGGCCCGAGACGAGGAAGGTCCCGGCCACCAGCGGGGTGACGCGGGCCATGCCGCCCAGCTCGGAGATGAGGACGGTGCCGGTGCGCCGGGCCAGGAAGCCGGTGACAAGGTAGAGCCCGGCGATGGACAGGCCGTGGGCCACCATGTAGACCATGGCGCCGTTGGCCGCCACCTGACTGCCCACGAAGATCCCCAGCACCATGAATCCGAAGTGGCTGATGGAGGTGTAGGAGATGAGGCGGTAGAGGTGATCCTGGGCGATGGCCACCAGTCCCCCGTAGATGATGGAGACGGCGGCCAGCACGAGGATGACGGGAGCCGCCCACCTGGATGCCTCCGGGAAGAGCGGCAGGACCAGGGCGATCATCCCGTAGGTGCCGATCTTGTCCAGGACTCCGATGAGCAGCACGGAGGTGCCCGGGGTGGCCTGCTCGGCGGTGTCGGGCAGCCAGGTGTGCACCGGGACCATGGGGGCCTTGATGGCGAAGGCGAGGAAGAAGCTGAGGAAGATCCAGCGGGCGGCGCCCTGGGAGACCTGGAGGTTGGCGGCGACGTCGGAGATGAGGAGGCTGGGGCCGCCGGCGATGCCCGTGGTCGGGTCGGGGGCCGGGATGCTGTTGACCATGAGGGCCACGACCCCCACGAGCATGACGAGCCCGCCGGCCAGGGAGTACAGGAGGAACTTCAGTGCCGCGCGGCGCCGGCCCGGGCCCCCGAAGGTTCCGATGAGGAAGTAGACCGGCAGGAGCATCGCCTCGAAGCAGACGTAGAACAGGAAGATGTCCCGCGCCGCGAAGATGACGACGATGAAGGCCTCCAGGCACAGCACCAGGCCGGTGAACCGCGCCTGGCGGTCGGCGGGGACGTCCCCCCAGGAGGCCAGCAGCACGATGGGGGTCAGGAAGGCCCCCAGCAGGAGCATGGCCAGGCCCAGGCCGTCGACGCCCAGCGCCCAGTGGGCGCCCAGGGCGGGGATCCACTGGCGGGTCTCGGCCATCTGAACGGTGGAGGCCTGGGAGGCGTCGAAGAGGGTGAGGACCCGGATGCCCAGGCCCAGGACTCCCAGGGAGACCAGCAGCCCGAGGGGGCGGGCGAGCCGTCCCAGTGGGGGCACGGCCCACAGCAGGAGCGCCCCTGCCAGGGGCAGGAGGGCCATCAGGCTCAGGAGGGGCTGCGGTGCGGAAATGGTCTGCATGTGTCGTGTCCTCTCAGAACCTGGCGGCCAGGACGGCGATGAGCGCGAGCACCGCCCCGCCGAGCATGTAGCCGGCGTAGGAGCGGACGTATCCGGACTCGGTGCGCCGCGCCAGGCGGCCCACTGCGGCGGTACCGGCGCCCAGCCCCTCGACGGCCCCGTCGACGGCGGCGGCCTCGGCGGCATTGGCGGCGGCCACCAGCCCCTGGCCGGGCCGCATGGCGATGGCCTCGTTGATGGCGTCCTGGTACATGTCGCGGCGGGCGGCCTCCACCAGGGCGCTTCCGGGCTGGATGACCACGGGGACCTCGCGGCGGGCGTACATGACCCAGGCCGCGGCGGCGCCGATGACCACCAGCGCCAGGGTGGCGCCCATGATGGCGGGGATGGGCAGCACCGGCTCATGGTGCTCGGCGTGGCCGGTCACCGGCTCCAGCCAGGTGACGAAGCCGTCGCCCAGGCTGAGCACCCCTCCCAGTCCCAGGGAGAAGACCGACAGGATGATGAGCGGCAGGGTCATGAGCCAGCCCGACTCGTGGGGGTGGACCTCGCCCTCCAGGTCCTCCTCGGTGGTCCACCTGGCGGTGCCGTGGAAGATCATGAAGAACAGTCGGGACATGTAGAAGGCGGTGATGCCGGCGCCGATGAGGGCCACGCTCCCCAGGATCCAGGGCTGGGCCCCCTGCCCGACGAAGGCGGCCTCGATGATCTTGTCCTTGGACCAGAAGCCGGAGAAGGGCGGGATGCCCAGGATGGCGAGCCAGCCGATGCCCATGGTGATCCAGGTGATCCGCATGGCGCGGCGCAGGGCTCCGAAGCGGCGGATGTCGACCTGGTCGCCCATGGCGTGCATGACGGACCCGGCCCCCAGGAAGAGCTGGGCCTTGAAGAAGCCGTGGGTCAGCAGGTGGAAGATGGCGAAGGCGTAGCCGATGGGCCCCAGTCCGGCGCCCAGCATCATGTAGCCGATCTGGCTCATGGTGGAGGCGGCCAGGACCTTCTTCATGTCGTCCTTGGCGCAGCCGACCACGGCGCCCAGCACCAGGGTGATGGCGCCGATGACGGCAACGGCCAGCTGGGCGGAGGGGGCGCCCTCGAAGATGGCGCCGGAGCGCACCATGAGGTAGACGCCGGCGGTGACCATGGTGGCGGCGTGGATGAGTGCCGAGACCGGCGTGGGGCCGGCCATGGCGTCGCCCAGCCAGGCCTGGAGGGGGAACTGGGCGGACTTCCCGCAGGCGGCCACCAGGAGCAGCAGGCCGGCGGCGAGCAGCCATCCGCTGGGGATCTCGCCGTGGGCGGCCGCCGGCAGGACGGCGTCGAAGGACACCGAGCCGACCTGGGCGACCATGACCATCATGGCGGCCAGCAGTCCCAGGTCGCCCACGCGGTTCATGATGAAGGCCTTCTTGGCGGCCGTGGCGTTCTCCAGGGACTTCTCCCGCTCGGCGCGGGGGGCGTCGGCCTCAGCGGTGTTCCAGAAGCCGATGAGCAGGTAGGAGGCCAGGCCCACGCCCTCCCAGCCCACGAAGAGCACGATGTAGCTGTCCCCCAGCACCAGGGTGAGCATGGCGGCCACGAACAGGTTGAGGTAGGCGAAGAAGCGCCGCCGGTCGCGGTCGTGGCTCATGTAGGCCACCGAGTACAGGTGGATGAGGAAGCCGACGAAGGTCACCAGGACCACGAAGGTCAGGGACAGCGGGTCGATGCGCAGGCCGACGTCGACGGCCAGGTCCCCGGAGGCGAACCAGCGCCACAGGTCGGCCTCCATGACCCGCTGGTCGGCGGGCAGGCCCAGGACCTGGGCGAGGATCCCCAGCCCCAGGCAGGCGGAGAACAGGGCGGCGGCCAGGCCCAGCCAGTGGCCCCAGGCGTCCGAGCGGCGCCCGGCCAGCAGGAGCAGGGCGGCGCTGGCGGCGGGCACGGCGATGAGGAGCCAGGCCAGGGCGGCCGCGCCCGTGGCCGGTGCGGCGGCGCCGACCACGGAGCCGCCCTCGGCCTGGGCCAGAGCGCTGGCGGGCCCGGTCAGGACGGGGGCAGCGGCACTCAGTGCGGTCATGGCTGTCACCACGGTCCTCTCAGTTCTTGAGCAGGTTCTCGTCGTCGACCGACGTGGACCTGCGGGTGCGGAAGATGGACACGACGATGCTCAGCCCCACCACGACCTCGGCGGCGGCGACCACCATGACGAAGAAGGCGAAGACCTGACCGGTCAGATCGCCGTGGAGGCGGGAGAAGGTCACCAGGACGAGGTTGACGGCGTTGAGCATGAGCTCGACCCCCATCAGCTCGATGAGGGCGTTGCGGCGCAGGAGCACGGTCAGCGCCCCCAGGGTGAACAGGACCGCGGCCAGGACGACGTAGGCGGTGATGGGCAGACTCACTGGCCCTCCTCCTCATTCTTCTGCGCGGCGCCGTCCTGGGGACGGTCCTTCGCGGTGGGCTGGGCCACCCGGGGGGCACGGGCACCGGGCATGGAGGCCATGCCGGAGAGCCCGACGGCGCCGTCCTCGCGGGCGATGATCTCGCCGGAGCGCTGGGCGGCGCCCATCTCCGGGGAGGCCTCGGACAGCTCCAGGCCCTGGCCGCGGGCGCGCAGCACCCGCGGGATGGACTCCTCGACCACCTGCCCCTGGGCGTCCAGGGCGGGGGCGGCGGCGGTGTTGGTCGAGGCGTAGACGCCGGGCATGGGCTTCTGCCCGGGGTGGGCGCCGGTGGCGGCGTAGTCGCGCATCTTGTCCTCGGCGATCTGCCCCTGGCTGCGCTTGGCGCGGATGCGCTGGCGGTGGGTCAGCGTCAGGGCGCCGACGGCGGCGACCACCAGCAGCAGGGCGGTCAGCTCCATGGTCACCACGTGTGTTCCGAAGAGCACCTCGGCCAGACGGTCGGGGGTGGCGGCATCCCCTCCGGCCAGGCCCTGGGCCTGGGGCCAGGCGGTGCGCCAGACGATGGCGGCCAGGAGCCCGGCCAGGCCCAGGCCCAGCAGGGCGATGATGGGGCGCTGGATGCGGGAGGTGGTCCCGCCCATGGGCTCCTCCCCGCCGACGCCCACGAGCATGACGACGAAGAGCACGAGGGTCATGACGGCCCCGGTGTAGACGACGATCTGGGTGATGCCCAGGAAGGGGGCGCTGTTGGCGATGTAGAGGACCGCCAGGCTGATCATGATGCCGATCATGTTGACGGCGGCGCTCACGGCGCGCTTGGCGGTGAGCACCCCCAGGCCGCAGGCCACGGTGATGAGGGCGACGGCGATGAAGAGCACCACCTCCCCGGTGGCCATCCGCCCCGGATCGCCGGTGCCGCCCGCGGCTGCGGGCAGCGACGCCGATCCGGCGAGCTGGGCGATCGCTGCGCTTGCGGCGCTCATCGCAGGGCCTCCTTCATCGCGGGGTCCTCCGGGCCGGGGACGGGCTGGGCGGTGGACAGGCTGGGGTCCTCGGGGCGGTGGGCGCGCACCCAGTCGATCTGCTCCTGGGTGGGGCCGGTGACGGCGCCGCGGTAGTAGTCGCCGTCCTCGGTGCCGGCCACCATGGGGTGGGGGGACTCCAGTCCGCCTGCGGGCACGGGGGCCAGCAGGTCCTCCTTCTCGTAGATGAGGCCGGTGCGGGTGGGGCCGACCAGCTCGTCGAAGTCGGTGGACATGGTCAGGGCCCGAGTGGGGCAGGCCTCGATGCACAGTCCGCAGAAGATGCAGCGCAGGTAGTTGATCTGGTAGACGCGGCCGTAGCGCTCGCCGGGCGAGTACTGCTGGCCGGGCTCGTTGGAGGCGGCCTCGACGTAGATGGCGTCGGCCGGGCAGGCCCAGGCGCACAGCTCGCAGCCGATGCACTTCTCCAGGCCGTCCTCGTAGCGATTGAGGCGGTGGCGCCCGTGGTAGCGGGGCATGACCTGGGCCGGCTCGAAGGGGTACTGCTCAGTGACCACCGGGCGGAACATCGAGGAGATGGTCACCCCGTAGCCGGCCACCGGGGCGAAGAGGGCCGCCAGTCCCCGGGCGGGGGCGTCGCGCAGCCAGGCCTCGTGGTCGGAGTCGGGCCGGGTGGGCTGATCGGGCTGGTCAGTCATCGTTTCCCTCCTGGGGGTCGGCCTCCATGCCGAGGGCGAGTGAGGGCAGGGCGGAGGCGCCGTCCCGAGGCGCCTGGCCCTGCGGGGCGTCGTCCGGCTCAGCGGTCGCCGTCAGAGCCTCCTGAGCATCGTGAGCATCCTGTGCGGCCTCGGCGCGCCGGGCGCGGGGCGAGGGCGGCAGCGACTCCCCGGGCAGCGGGGGCACGGGGAATCCGCCGGCGTGGGCGAGGAGCTCCTCGCCGGGGGCGGTGATCTCGTCGTCCCAGTCCTCGTCGTCGTCATCCCCGTAGGCGCCGCGGGCCAGGGCCTCTTCCTCCTCGCGCTCCTGCATCCAGGTCACGATGTAGAGCACGGCCATGGCGATGACGAACACGATGGCGATGCCCACCAGCAGCGACTGGACGGGGATGTCGGAGAAGGTGCGGATGGCCTGGACGATGGCCACCAGGACGAACCAGGCCAGGGCCACGGGGATGAGCAGCTTCCAGCCGAGCTTCATGAAGTGGTCGTAGCGGATGCGCACCAGGGTGCCGCGGGTCCAGACCATGAAGAACATGACCATCCAGACCTTGATGATGAACCACAGCATGGGCCACCATCCGGAGTTGGCCCCCTCCCACAGGGCGGTGGGGATGAAGGAGCGCCAGCCGCCCAGGAAGAGGGTGACGCAGACGGCCGAGACGTTGAACATGTTGATGTACTCGGCCAGGAAGTACCAGGCGAACTTCATCGAGGAGTACTCCACCATGTGCCCGGCCACGAGCTCGCCCTCGGCCTCGGGCAGGTCGAAGGGCAGGCGGTTGACCTCCCCGACCATGGAGATGACGTAGATGATGAAGGAGGGGATCATGGCCACGGCCCACCACATGCGCTCCTGGGCGCTGACGATGCCGGAGGTGGACATGGTCCCCGAGGCCAGGAAGACCGTGAGAATGGACAGGCTCATGGCCAGCTCGTAGGAGATGACCTGGGCGGCGCTGCGCACGGCCCCCAGCAGCGGGTAGGTGGAGTGGGAGGACCAGCCGCCCAGGATGATGCCGTAGACCCCGAAGGCCGTGATGGCCAGGATGTAGAGCACGGCCACGGGGAAGTCGGTCAGCTGCAGGGGGGTGACCCGCCCGAAGATGGTGACCTCGGGCCCGAAGGGGATGACGGCGTAGACCATGAAGGCGCTGAAGGCCGCGATGATCGGGGCCAGGATGTAGACGAGCTTCTCGGCTCCCTTGAGCCAGAAGTCCTCCTTGAGGATGAGCTTGCCGGCGTCGGCGACGGCCTGGAGCAGGCCCAGGGGGCCGTTGACATTGGGGCCCAGGCGGGTCTGCATGCGCGCCAGTCCGCGCCGCTCGACCCACAGGACCATGATGACGCTGACGATGAGGAAGCCGGCGATGAATCCGGCCTTCATGAGGGTCAGCCACCAGGTCTCCTGGGAGAAGTCGGCGGTCACGCCTCCGGAGCCTCCCACGGTGGTGGCGGCCAGGATCTGGGTGGCGGTCATCGGAGCACCTCCGCGGGGGTCGGGGAACTGGTTGGCCCTGCCGCCGCGACCCTCACCGGCGAGCCGTGGCCGGCATCCAGGGTCTGGTGAACCGTGGATCCCTGGGAGCACTCGGGGAGCCAGACGGCGCCGTCGGCCACGCCGCCCACGACGGCCGGCAGGGTGATGGTTCCCGCCGCGGTGGTGACGTCCACGGGGGCGCCGGGGGTCAGGGACAGGCGCGCGGCGATATCGGCGCCCACATGGGCCACGGGCCGCAGGGCGGTGGCGGCCAGGAAGGGCTCGCCGTCCTGGAGGCGCCCGGCGTCCAGCATGGGCTTGTGGGTGGCCAGGACCGCGGGCACGCCCGGGGCCTCGTCCTGGGAGTCCTGGGGGTCGGCGACGCCGGAGGCGTCGATGGCGGGGCGGGGGCCGTCCCACAGGCCCAGGGCCTCGATCTGGGAGTGCAGGACCTCGAGGTCGTCCACGCCCAGGTCATGGCCCATCTCCGCGGCCAGCATGCCCAGGGCCTGGCGGTCGGTGCGGGACCGGGAGACGTGGGCCTGGCCGAAGGGCCGCACCCGGCCCTCCCAGTTGACGAAGGTGCCGTTCTTCTCCACCGCGGGGGCCACGGGAAGGACGACGTCGGCGTGCTCGCCGGCCTCGGATCGCCGCACCTCGAGCTGGACCAGGAAGCCGGCCGAGCCCAGGGCGGTGCGCGCCAGGCCCGGGTCGGGGAAGTCGCGCAGGTCGATGCCGCCGATGACGGCGCCGCCGAGCTCGCCCTCGGCCAGGGCGGTAAGGATGGCGGTGGCGTCCCGGCCCGCGGCACTGGGCAGGTGCTGGCTGGGGGGCAGGCCCCAGGCGCTCTCGACCTGCGCGCGGGCCTCGGCCTGGTCCACGGGGCGGCCGCCGGGCAGCAGGCCCGGCAGCAGGCCGGCCTCGATGCCTCCGCGCTCTCCGGCGCGGCGCGGCACCCAGGCCAGGCGGGCGCCGGTGGCGGCGGCCAGGGCGTCGATGACGGCCAGCAGCCCGGGCACGGCGGCGGCCCGCTCCCCCACCAGGATGGTGGCCCCGGGCGCCCCCAGGGCCTCGACCAGCTCGGGGTGGGTCTTGGGCAGGACCGCCAGGGCGCGGGCCTCCTGGCCGGGGGCGGTCAGGATGGTCTGGGCGGAGAGCTTGCGGCTGCCGGCGGTCAGGCGGGCGGTCAGGCTGGCGACGCTCACGCCCCCGGCCAGCACCCCCTTGCGCAGGCGCAGGAAGAGGGAGCCGCACTCGTCCTCGGGCTCCAAGGCCACCAGGAGGACCTGCCCGGCCCTCTCCAGGGAGCGGTAGGTCACCGCGCCCAGGCCGGTGCCGGCGACCCGCTTGGCCAGGAAGGAGTCCTCCTCGGCGCTGTGGTGGCGCACGCGCTGGTCGATGTCATTGGTGCCCAGCACGGTGCGGGCGAATCGCGACCAGGCCCAGGCGTCCTCCAGGGTCAGGCGCCCGCCGGGCAGCAGGCCCACACCGCCGTCGCCCGCGGCCCGGGCCAGGCCCGTGGCGGCCACGTCCAGGGCGTCGGACCAGCTGGTGGGCACCAGCTCGCCGGTGTCCTCATCGCGCACCAGGGGCGTGGTCAGGCGGTCCTCCAGGCTGGACCAGGGGAAGGCGAAGCGGTCCTTGTCGGTGATCCACTCCTCGTTGACCTCCGGGTCGTTGCCGGCCAGGCGGCGCAGCACGGTGCCGCGGCGCATGTCCACGCGGATGGCCGATCCCGATGCGTCGTGCTCGGTGACCGAGTCGGTGGAGACCAGGTCCATGGGCCGGGCGCGGAAGCGGTAGCGGGCGCTGGTCAGCGCCCCCACCGGGCAGATCTGGATGATGTTGCCCGAGAAGTAGGAGGCGAAGGGGCGCCCGGAGACATCCAGGTCCGCCCGTCCGGCCTCGATGCCCGGGCCTGCGGCCGCGCCTGAGACCACGCCGGGGTCGCCCCCGGGGCCGGCCAGGCCTGCCGCGGCGCTCAGGCCGTGCTCCCCGCGGATGGTGGACAGGGCCGGGTCGCCGGTGGAGTCGGCCTCGTAGAAGTCCAGCACCTGGGTGTCGAAGCGCCCGATCTGCTCGGAGTACAGGCCGCCGGAGTGCTCGGGGACGCCGTCCATGTCCGCGGGCGGGTGGCCTCCGCCGCGCCCCTGAAGGGCGATGAAGGGGTCGCCGGGGATCTGGTCGGCGAAGCGGACGCAGCGCTGGCACAGGATGCAGCGGTCGCGGTCCAGCAGCACATTGCTGGTCAGGCGCAGGGGCTTGGGGAAGGTGCGCTTGACGTCGGTGAAGCGGGTGGCGGACTGGGCGCCGGAGGCCATGAGCTCCAGGGCCTGGTTCTGCAGGGGGCACTCCCCGCCCTTGTCGCAGACCGGGCAGTCCAGGGGGTGGTTGACCAGGAGGAACTCCATGGTGCCGGCCTGGGCCTTGGCGGCGACCTCGCTGGTGGCCTGGGTGGAGATCTCCATGCCCTCCATCGCGGTCATGGCGCAGGAGGGCTGGGGCTTGGGCATGGGGCGCACGACGCCGTCGCGCCCGGGCATGGCCACCTCCACCAGGCACTGGCGGCAGTTGGCCGAGGGCGCCAGGAGGGGGTGGTCGCAGAAGCGGGGGATGCGCACGCCCACCTGCTCGGCGGCGCGGATGAGCAGAGTGCCCTTCTCCACGCTCACGGGCTGGCCGTCGATGGTCATGGAGACCATCTCGACGGGGGGCTCGGCGGGGGCCGCGGGCTTGGCCGTGGTCGTCTCGGTCATGGCTCACCGTGCCTTTGCGATGGAGGAGGCGGCGTAGGGGAAGAGCTCCCAGGCGGGCGTGGTGCAGCCGGCCTCGAACTCGGTGCGGAAGCGCTGGATGCCGGTGAGCACCGGGGTGGCTGCGGCGTCGCCCAGGGCGCAGAAGGAGCGCCCGGCGATATTGGAGGCGATGTCCTCGAGCTTCTCGACGTCGCCGGGCAGGCCCCGGCCCGCCTCCAGGCGCAGCATGATCTGACGCATCCAGTAGGTGCCCTCGCGGCAGGGGGTGCACTTGCCGCAGGACTCGTGCTGGTAGAACTCGGTCCAGCGGGTGACCACGCGCACCGCCGAGACGGTCTCGTCGAAGACCTGCAGGGCGCGGGTGCCCAGCATGGAACCAGCGCCGGCGACCGATTCGTAGTCCAGGGGGACGTCGAGCTCCTCGGGCCCGAAGATCGGGGTGGAGGAGCCCCCCGGCACCCAGAACTTCAGCTCGTGGCCGGGGCGGATGCCGCCGGAGAGCTCGATGAGCTCGCGCATGGTGATGCCGAAGGGGGCCTCGTACTGGCCGGGGTGGGCCACGTGCCCGGACACGGAGAAGATGCCGTGACCCTTGGACTTCTCGGTGCCCATGGCGGCGTACCACTGGGCGCCGCGGTCCACGATGGCGGGCACCGAGGCGATGGTCTCGACGTTGTTGACCACGGTGGGCCGGGCGTAGAGGCCCGCCACGGCCGGGAAGGGCGGCTTGAGGCGGGGGTGGCCGCGTCGCCCCTCCAGGGAGTCCAGCAGCGCGGTCTCCTCACCGCAGATGTAGGCCCCGGCGCCGGCGTGGGCGGTGATGCGCAGCGGCTGGTCGCCGTCGAGCCCGAATCCGGTGTCCAGCTCCCCGGACTCGGTGGCCTCGCGCACGGCCGCCAGGAGCCGGCGGTAGACGTGGGAGACCTCCCCGCGCAGGTAGACGAAGGCGTGGTCGCAGCCGATGGCGCGCGAGGTGATGGCCACGCCCTCGATGAGGGAGTGGGGGTTGGCCAGGATGGTGGGGATGTCCTTGCAGGTGCCCGGCTCGGACTCGTCGGCGTTGACCACCAGGTAGCGGGGCAGGCCGTCGGGAGGGGGAAGGAAGGACCACTTCAGCCCGGTGGGGAAGCCCGCGCCTCCCCTGCCGCGCAGCCCGGAGTCCTTGACCAGGGTCACCAGCTCCTCGGGGCTCATGGTCTTGGCGCGCGCCAGGCCGCGGTAGCCGCCGTGGGCGCGGTAGGTCTCCATGCTCCAGGAGCGCTGGGCGTCCCAGATGTCGGTCAGCACCGGGGTCAGGGTGCCCGACTCGGTGTAGGAGGGGCCCTGGGGCCCCTGGGACTCAGCGGCCTGGCTGGTCTCAGCGCTCACTTGCTCTCCTCCTTCGGTGCGGTCCAGCCCTTGTCGCGGGCGATGCGCAGCCCTCGCAGGGAGGGCTCGCCGGCGCCGATGCCCTCATCGGCGTGCCCGTCCTCGAATCCGGCCAGGAGCCGCTCGTTGTCGCGGAAGGTGGGCAGGGCATCCGGGCCGCGGGTCGGGGAGACGGCCTCCCCGCGCTGGAGGGCCTCGACCATGGCGACGGCGGTCTGCGGGGTCTGGTTGTCGAAGAACTCCCAGTTGACCATGACCACGGGCGCGTAGTCGCAGCCGGCGTTGCACTCCAGGCGCTCCAGGCTGATGGTCCCATCCTCGCTGGTCTCGTCGGCGCCAAGGCCGGTGGCCTGGGAGACGGCCTGCCAGATCTCGTCCCCGCCCATCACGGCGCACAGGGCGTTGGTGCACACGCCCACGTGGTAGGTGCCGGCGGGGTGGCGGCGGAACTGGCTGTAGAAGGTGGCCACGGCCGAGACCTCGGAGCGGGTCAGCCCCAGCTCGGCGGCGCACAGGGCGATGCCCGCGGGGGACACGTAGCCGTCCACGGACTGAACCAGGTGGAGCATGGGGATGAGGGCGCTGCGCTCGTAGCCGGCGGGGTAGCGCGACGTGATCTCGGCGATGTCGGCCTCGAGCCGGGCGGCGACGTCGGGGCTGTAGCCCAGGGCCTGGGCGGCCTGTCCGGGGGCGGGGCTCTGGCCGGGTGCGGCCACGGCCTTGTTGGTTGTGCTCATCAGCGGTCCACGCCTCCCAGGACGGGGTCGATGGAGGCCAGGGCGGGGACGAGGTCGGCGATCATGCCGCCCTCCCCCATCATGGCCACCGACTGCAGGTTTGAGAAGGAGGGGTCCCGGAAGTGGACCCGGTAGGGGCGGGTTCCGCCGTCGGAGACGGCGTGGACGCCCAGGACCCCCTTGGCGTGCTCGACGGTCTGGTAGACCTGGCCGGCGGGCACGGAGAATCCCTGGGTGACCAGCTTGAAGTGGTGGATGAGGGATTCCATGGAGGTGCCCATGATCTGGCGGACGTGCTCCAGGGACTGGCCCTGGCCGTCGGTGGCGATGGCCATGCGGGCGGGCCAGGCGATGGTGGGGTCGGCCACCATCGTGGTGTTGGAGGGGTCCTCCCCCCGCTCGGCGATCTCCTCGAGGCGATCCAGGCACTGCGAGATGATGGTCAGGGACTCGTAGCACTCGTCCATGCGGATGCGCAGGCGGTTGAAGCAGTCCGAGCGGTCGTAGGTGGGGACCTCGAAGTCGTAGGTCTCATACCCGCAGTAGGGATTGGACTTGCGCAGGTCCAGGGGGTAGCCGGCGGCGCGCAGGCAGGGGCCGGTCAGCCCCAGGGCCAGGCCCCCGGCCAGTGAGATCTCCCCGACCCCGATGAAGCGGGACTTCAGGATGGGGTTGGCCATGAGCAGCAGCTCGAGCTCGTGGAGGTCCTTCTTGATATCGGGCATGGTCGAGCGCACGAAGGCGGTGAAGCCCTCGGGCAGGTCCTGGGCCAGGCCCCCGGGGCGGATGAAGGCGTGGTTCATGCGCAGTCCCGAGACCATCTCGAAGGCCTTGAGGATGTTCTCGCGGCAGCGGAAGGCGATGGTCATGAGCGTGGTGCCGCCCATCTCGTTGCCCCCGGTGCCCACGGCCACGACGTGGGAGGCGATGCGGTTGAGTTCCATGAGCAGGACGCGGGCGACGCTGGCCTTCTCCGGGATGTCATCGGTGATGCCCAGGAGCTTCTCGACGGCCAGGGCGTAGGCGACCTCCTGGAAGAAGGGGGCCACGTAGTCCATGCGGGTCACGAAGGTCTCGCCCTGGGTCCAGGTGCGGTACTCCATGTTCTTCTCGATGCCCGTGTGCAGGTAGCCGGTGCCCACGCGGACCTCGGTGACGAGCTCGCCGTCGACCTCCAGGACCAGGCGCAGCACGCCGTGGGTGGAGGGGTGGACGGGGCCCATGTTGACCACGATGCGGTCGTGGCGCAGGCGGTCGGCCTCGTCGCGCTCGGCGATGCGGGCGGCGACCTCGTCCCAGTCACCGCCGTTGATGGTGAACTGCTCGGCGCCGGCGGACACCGAGTCGGTGGCCGGCCCTGTGGCGTGGAAGGCGGTGGTGCTCATCAGCGGTACGACCTCCGGGTGTCGGCGGGCGGGGTGGTGGCGCCCTTGTACTCGACGGGGATCCCGCCCAGCGGGTAGTCCTTGCGCTGGGGGTGGCCCACCCAGTCATCGGGCATGGCGGTGCGGGTCAGGGCGGGGTGGCCGTCGAAGACGATGCCCATGAGGTCCCAGGTCTCCCGCTCGTGCCAGTCGTTGCCGGGGTAGACCGAGACGATGGAGGGGACGTGGGGGTCGGACTCGGGGCAGGTGACCTGCAGGCGCAGCTGGCGCCCGCCGTGGGTCAGGCTCATCAGCTGGATGCAGGCGTGCAGCTCGCGGCCGGCCAGCTGGGGGTAGTGGACGCCGGAGACGCCCAGGCACAGCTCGAAGCGCAGGTCCTGGTCGTCGCGCAGGGGCAGGGCGACGTCGAGCAGGTGCTCGCGGGCGATGAACAGGGTGAGCTCGCCGTGCTCGATGACCACCTTCTCGATGGCCCGGGCGGGGTCCACCCCGGCCTCGGTCAGGTCCTCGATGAGGTGGTCGACGACGTCGTCGAACCACTCCCCGTAGGGTCGGGAGGCGGCAGGGGCCAGGGTGACGACCTGGGAGTGCCCGCCGTAGCCGGTGGTGTCACCGGCGTCGGAGGCGCCGAACTGCCCGGTGTGGGAGGAGATGACCTCGACCCGCAGCTCGGGGCGCACGGGGGTCCCGGCGATCTCGGGGACTGCCGGCTCTGCGGGGGCCTGGAGCTGGGCGCCCTCGGCGGTGGGGGTGGTCTCGCTCATGCCAGCAGGCCCTTCATCTCATGGGTGGGGGTGGCGGCCAGGGCGGCGGCCTCGACGGCGCGCGCGATCTCCTCGCGGTGCTTGAACAGGGGCTTGCGCTCGACCTGCCGGGTCAGCTCCAGCATGGCGTTGAGGAGCATCTCGGGGCGGGGCGGGCAGCCGGGAAGGTAGATGTCCACCGGCACGATGTGGTCGCAGCCCTGGACGATCGCGTAGTTGTTGAAGATGCCGCCCGAGGAGGCGCAGGCGCCCATGGAGATGACCCACTTGGGCTCGGGCATGGAGTCGTAGACATTGCGCACGATGGGGGCCATCTTGTGGGAGACCCGGCCCGAGACGATCATGACGTCGGCGTGGCGGGGGGAGGCGCGGAAGACCTCCCAGCCGAATCGGGACATGTCGAAGCGGGGGGTGCCGGCGGCCATCATCTCGATGGCGCAGCAGGCCAGCCCCATGGTCACCGGCCACATGGAGCGGGCCTGGGCCAGGCCGGCGAGCTTCTCGACCGTGGTCAGCAGGAAGCCGGGCGAGTCGACCTCGGCGGCGGCCTGGGCGTGCAGGTCGTCCCGCTTGGAGGGGATGGACGCCATGAAGGCGTTGTGCTCTTTCATGTTCATGCCTGTGATGCCTCTCTGTCCGTGAGTCCCGCGCCGCTCAGTCCCAGTCCAGTCCGCCGCGGCGCCACTCCAGGATGTAGGGCACCGTGATGAGGGCGATGAAGATCAGCGCCGCGGACAGCCCGAAGAAGCCCAGGCGGCCGAAGGCCGTGGCCCAGGGGTAGAGGAAGACGATCTCGACGTCGAAGATGATGAAGGTCATGCCCACCAGGTAGAAGGAGACGGGGAAGCGCCCGTGCTCGGTGTTGCCGGGGGTGGGGTCGATGCCGCACTCGTAGTTGGCGACCTTGACCCGGTTGCGGCGCCCCGGGCTGATGATGGCGCTCATGCCCAGGCCGCCGAGGGCCACCAGGAGGGCGACGGCCGCCATGATGAGCAGGGAGACGTAGGGGTTCATGCTGCCGGCACCATCCTTGTCAGGAGCTGGATGAAGTGGTCGATGGAGTCGCCGCCGCGGCGCTCCCATCCGTCGGACAGGAGCTTGGTGACGAGTTTCATGAGGTGCTTGCGCGGCAGCCCGTGGCGGGTGCACAGGCGCATGACCTCGGGGTGCTCGATGAGGGAGACGAAGACGCGCCCCAGCGTGTAGTAGCCGCCCATCTCAGCCTTCAGGGCGGCCGGGTACTGGGCCAGGGCCCGCTCGCGCCCTGCGCGGCTGGTGCGGGAGGCCGCCTGGGCGGCGGTCTCGGCGGCCAGGCGGCCGGACATGAGGGCCTGGGCGATGCCCTCGCCGTTGAAGGGGGAGACCATGCCCCCGGCGTCGCCGAGCAGCATGAGGCCGTCGGCGTAGTGGGGCTTGCGGTTGAAGGCCATGGGCAGGGCGGCGCTGGCCAGGCGGCCCACGCGGTTGTCCTCGGTGAGCTGCCAGGAGGCGGGGACGTTGCGCATCCAGGCGGCGAAGACGGCGCGGTAGTCGATGCGGGTGGTGGCGGCGCGCGAGGAGACCGAGCCCAGGCCCACATTGACCAGGCCCTCCCCCACCGGCCAGATCCAGCCGTAGCCGGGAAGGAGCGTGGAGGAGCCGGCGGGCCCGTCCCACAGCTCGAGCTGGGACTCCATCCAGGCGTCGTCGGCGCGGGGCGAGCGGTAGTAGGCGCGCACGGCCACGCCCATGGGGCGGCGCTCGTCCTTGGTGCGCCCCATGGCGGTGGCCAGGCGGGCGGAGACCCCTCCGGCGTCGATGATCAGGGGGGCGGTGAAGTCAGTGGGCCGGTCGATGCCGGGGTAGGTCACGCGGGCGCTGGGCTTGGCGCTGACGCCGATGACGCGGCCGCCCGGGGTGGTCAGCGGGGCGGTGACGGTGATGCCGGTGATGAGGCGGGCGCCCGCGGCGGCGGCGTGCTCGGCCAGGTCGCGGTCCAGCAGGGCGCGGGGGCGGGCCATGCCGTAGGAGGGGAAGGAGGCCTGCTCGGGCCAGGGGAAGTGGAGGCGGTGGCCGCCGCCGATGACGCGCAGCCCGGTGTTGCGCTGCCAGCCGGTGGTGTCGATGCCCAGGCGCACGAGCTCGCGCACGGCCGATGGGGTCAGGCCGTCTCCGCAGACCTTGTCCCGGCCGAGCTCCTGCTTCTCCATGAGGATGACGTCCATGCCCAGGGTGGCCAGGTGACGGGCGGCTGAGGATCCGGCCGGGCCGGCGCCGACGACGATGACGTCAGCCGTCGTGGCGGAGCGGGCGGGTCGATCGGAGGTGGACGCGGGAGCTGGTGAAGGCGGGTTCGGCGGGGTGGGAACGGCGTCAGGCTGTACGGCCCGGTTGCTCACTGGGGTCCCCCTTCCCTGCTCGGCTCGACGGCGTCAGCCCCGCGTTCAGCATGAGCCGGGCACGACTCTACCCAGGGCACCGGCCACCACTGACCACCCCGTTGATTCCGCGGGTGGGCGGCGGGTTTTCGGCGTCATGGCGGCGAAGGCGGGCGGCGAGGGCGGGCGGCTCCGAGTCCGAGCAGCACTCGAATTACGTCGCACCAGAATGACGAAAATATGGCGCGGATCATGGGACGAGGGTCCCAGGGGGCAGGTGGCTGCGGGCGGGACTGCGGGCGGAGGCTGCGAGCGTCCGGGCGGTCCAGTTCTGTCCATGGTGAACAACTTTCAAGCTCTCCACCGCCTGCCCCGATGGCAAACGCGCAGGTCAGAGCGTTTTCCAGCGGCGGACCCACGCGTGGAGGCGGCTAAAGTTGTTCACCGTGGACACCCGGCAGGGAGAAGGCGGATCGGCGACGGGCAGGCCGCCCACCAGACCGGACACTCCTCCGCACGTCGGAGGCAATGCGCGGCTGGCAAACTGCCACCGGAAAGTGGCGAGGAGCGTTGAAGGCGATGTAAACTGCTAGAAGTAGAGAGGTCTCTGATCAAGGAGGAGCATCATGGCGCTCAAGCAAGCCACGACGCGAATTGAGGACGATGAGTATGAGTTGTTCCGTGCGACGACGCGGGCATTAGGCACCACGCCTGCGGACGCGTTGCGCATGTTCATTTATGCATTCAATGAGCATCGAGGATTTCCTTACGACGTGCGCACATCTAAGCCCACCTTGGAGGCATTCGAGACGGAAGAGGATGCCACCCGCTTCGCAACAGAACTTGCACTGGGAGTAGCGGATGCTGCGGGGTGAGGTGTGGACTCTTAGGGACAAGGCATACGCAGCCAAAGCCAGGCCCGTCATCGTCGTTCAAGATGAGACTGTGGCGTCATTTGACTCGATCATCCTGTGCCTGCTGACAACATTCGATATGAAGGACGCCCCTACACGGGTCCGTATCGATCCAGATGAGAACAATGGACTCATGAAAACTAGCTACGCCATGACCGATAAGATCGTGACTGTGGACAAGAAAATGCTAGGAGAGCGCGTCGGCACGATTGAGACGACGCAGATGAATGCCATCTCCACTCAACTCGCGCGCTTGCTTGGGATCACATAGACAAGATCACACCTCAAGGCTTTTCCACGTCACGCAAGACGGAGCATCCAGTCACGAGAAACGGGAGCAGGAGGACAGGCACCAGAATCGCAAGACGCCAAGCGTCAACCCGCGCTCCACATGCTCAATCACCTGGGATCGAGATGAGCCTCAGCGCCATCCCTACTTCGTGCTGGCGGTGGATGTCGGCTCCCTCAGCCCTGGGGGACGGGTGCTGTCGGATTGTAGGTGAGTTCTTGGTCTGGCTGCTTCGCCACCTCGGCCACTCTATCGGCGATGGAGTGGACAATTTTCTTCAACTGCTCCTTCGATCCACCAGATCACCGCTACCCCTTCATCAAAGGATGCGCCTCGTTCATCCTCTTCTTCACTTCATCGGGTTCTGCGTGATGACGGCCCCGACGGCCACGGCGTGAGTGGAGTAGCGGTGGTGTGGTTCGGATTCGGGGCCAGCTCCTTCGGGTAGTAGATGAAGTCCTGCCGAGGTCCCGCAGCTACGCGGTGAATCGTAGATCCCAGTCGTTGAAGCAATTTCTTCGCCAACTCCGTCCTGAGTGCCGTATGAGCCTCACCAAAATCATTCGGATCATTGAGGTCCCCCTCAACGTTCAACGTGAGATATGAACCGTCAGCGTACTGCCAGATAAGCATGGTCTGCTCGTCTCCCGAGAAAACGACACCTTCACCCTCCAGGCCGTCAACACGAACCTCATCCACTCCATTGATCGCATTCTTCCGCGCATCCTCCAGCGTCATAACTCCTCTAACATTATCAACCTGATCCCGCCTATAAAAGAAATTTACCCCAGCACCGGGGCACCCTCCATGAACACCGTGTAGCAACTAAGGGTAGGGAACATCGAAGCGCCCGGCGCCGTAGGATAATCGCTCGCCGGAGTATGCTCATAAAAGAATCTCTCCAACTGCCCGCCCACAAACTCCTCATACTCTTCAGAGGGCATGAGATCGCACACCGACACACCTTCGGGAACAGCCTGCGTAGCACTAGCATTAGCACTCGACGCCTCAGCATCTGCGCTCTTCAACGAAGCGCAGCCACCCAAGAACATCGGCGCAGTCATGCAGACAAGAAGTATCCTTCTTAAGGCGAGATCTGAATAAATTTCCATACAATCTACCGGGGTCAGCATGCTCACTTGCTAGGTGCCTCCGAAGGCTCCTCCATGCCTGAAGGAGCAGCATCCCCTGGATAGGAGGTAAAATCCTGATCTGGCTGGGTGGCCAGCTCTGGAACCAGAGGTACAATCCGCCGGGTGAAGTTCTTCGCTTTTTCTATATAAGCGGAGGCATCAGCATCATCCTCATCGAGAGGACGAAACCCGATTGACACTACCTCACCGCCAGGGTAGCGCCAGATAGAAGCGAAGCGCCCCCCTCTGTCCTTGAAGATGATGCCATCGCCTTCATGGTCCTCTAAGTCGAACGGAGAAGCGCCATCCAGAGTCGAAACTTCTTCGAAGGTAGAACTCTCTCCGATAGTGGAAACGACGAATTGGACTGAGCCTGACTCGCGGTAATCTATGGAAACGAGAAAACTTCGATCACCTTTCATCAGCAGAGTGCAAGAGAACGAAGACTTAACGAGGCCACCATCACCCGATCCCTGGTGATGATAAAACTGGAACATCGTAACCGGAAGACCGAAATATTGCCTATACTCCGACGCAGGCATCATGTCGCACACGCTCACATCTCCAGCAATAGGAGTCTGCAAAGAACTCCCAGCTGCAGACGTGACATCACCCCTACCAGGAGGAGCACTGCATGCGCCCAGGGCGACTAATGCCAGCACCAACGCGATTGCCTTAGATCCCCTACGGCATCCGATGCTATCCAGCCCCACCGGCAACTTCCCCCTACACACTCTCCACCCTTCACCGGGTTTGGCTGGACGAGGGCTCCGACGGCCACGGCGTGAGTGGCGTCGCTGTTTCGAGGGGTTGGGGCGGATAGTACACAATTTCCTGTTCCGGCCCCGCAGCAACCTTGGGTACCTCGGAGACGATCCGAGTCAGCAGTTTCTCGGTGAAGTCGACTCGATCCTTAGGCTCAGGCTCCTCGGCACCATCTATGACATAATCGGTAGTGACTATCCACAAGTAATGCCCATCGGGATATTTCCAGACAAGAATCACCTCTTTTCCTTCGGAATAAGAATATATCACCCCCTCCCCTTCCACCCCCTCGATGTTAACATCTTTCGCACCCTCAGCTTTTCTCGCATCATCAAGATTCTCTACCCCATTAACCATTCTGACACTGCCCCCTCGGTAGTTGACGGATGCAACTCGTGAAACCGCCTCGGCACGAAAATTGACTGTGCAATAAAATGTTGGGAATGTATCTGATCCGTCGATAGCAGGGGAATGATCGTAAAAGAACTTTTCGATCTCATAGCCGGCAAGAACCTCAAGATCTTCCGAAACCATGAGCTCACACACCGGCACCCCTTTCGGGACTGTGTGATGAAGAGAAGCCGAAGCACTTGCCTTTGCACGGTCATTCTCAATATCGCGTACGGCTGAGCACCCTACAGCATAGATCGGTGACAGAAACGCAAACAACAGCGCCATAAAGATCCGAACAATAGGGCCCCGCAATCTCATTCGATTCCTTCAATACGTTTTGCCACGGAGACGCCCCGATCTTGCGCGCGAGCGGCTCCGCCATCATATCCATCTTCAAGCTCTTCGAATGCCGCATTCCCGTTAGTCTTAGCAAAATTAGACCAGTCCTCGGCCTCGTCAATCTTTTCCGGAGGGGTCTTCGAAAGATCGATGTAGTAGCTCCCATCTTCACGCTGCTTAATCCAATCATAAACGGTCGAAGCGGGATAAAACTTGTTATCAGCCGCCTCCGATTCCACTGGCACCTCAAAATCCTGAGGATTAAAGAGTCCAGCGTTTGCCGCATCTTGAATTGCCGCGGCACGGATCGAATCATCGACCTGCTCCGAAATCGGCATTTTGGCGGGAACCGCCGAATCGCCATCGATAGCATCCTCGAGCACAGGGCTGAGAAGAGTCGTCCCTGCGCCAATCGCTGCCTGCCCCACCGCGGAGCCCGCCACCGCCCCAACGGGACCAGTTGCCGCACCTAAACCTGTAGTTGCCACTGTAGTCAATACGCTCACTGCAGTCTCTGCACTCTGGGATCTTTTTTCATCAGCGTCTGCCATTTCAGCGTTGACAATCCCCACCCTTACGTCCGCAAGTCCCGCAAGAAACGCGACCGCCTTACCGGCGGGATTGTAAGCGGCATTGATCGCGGCAATCTGATCCTGAGGGTTCCCCTCATTCTCGGCGATACCCTGCGCCGATTGTCGACGGGCAAACTCGGTCAAATTTGCGCTAATTGTTGCGGTTGCGTTCTGGTTCTCCGCTACACGGTATGCCAGAGCATTAAAGTCATTCTCGCCGGCCAATGGAATTCGACCTCCAGTTGTCGAATCGAATCCGTCATCTCCATCGCCACCCCATACGTTAGTCAGTTCAGGTGCGCAATTCGCGAGTAACACGCCGATACGAGCCTCAGCGGCCTCATTGTACTGATTCTCGTTCGTGTTTTTGGCGAGCCAATGAACTCCGTGTCCGGCAACAGCCTCTGCTCGGCTGGCCTCTCTCGCATTATCTGAGTACCGCCTGGACGAGCCTGCAGCCAACGCGGCCGTGAATCCCGCCAATCCTTGCGCATCCCAGTCGCGCTCAGACAGTCTCTCGATGCGAGAAGCATCGATCGAGGAATCGCCAGACTCACTTTGGTTGGGAACCAAGTAGGCAAGCGCGGCTTCAGGGTTGTTTCCCATCGCGTCCAACGTGCCCGCCAGAGGGTCATAAGAATACCCATCCAGCGAAGGTCCGAGGAACTTGCTTCTATTTGCGTCATTAGTTGTCTTATCGCCATTCAATGAGAGCACCTCGAGACAATTACGCACGTCATCGTAATCAATCTTCTCCATCTCCCGGCCCATCGAGGCTAGAAAATGAGACCCGAACCCAAGGTCGTTGACGTAATTCCCATCCTCGTCATGTCCACCCATCATGGCGTTGATGACGGTAATACGCCCATACTCGCCTCGTTCGTCAGCCGATGATCTTATTTGCTCCGCGACCTTCTGTGACTTCGATGAATCCCATGTTCCCGATGCAGCAGCGAGAACAGAGCCAAGAAGTTCGGCTAATTTCTCGGCGCGCTCCTCCGCCTGTGGATCCTTCGTTGTCTCTCCATAATGATACCCCTCACCCAATCGACTAGCATCGAACGGAAGGTCTGCGAGATTCTCCGGCCCGATCGACTCAATGACGGATGCCGCATAAGTATTACTGAGCTCAACATATTTTTCCATTGAGGCGATCACCTGCTCGTAGGTGCGCCCACTCTTCGGCGTCTTGCCCTGCGCCGTCTCCTGCAGATCGTGCGCATCGATCGCCCCCGTTGTCCAACGGGTCAGGTCCTCGAGATCATCAACCGGTGCATCATCAGGCAAGGTGTAGGTGATCACCTCGCCCTCCATCTTAGCGACGCCGTTGTTGTTGAGCGCAATGAGATTGTCCTTGGCCGTTTGAATGCCGTCCGCGCGATCCTTCAGTGTGGAGATCGCAGTATCCGAGTCTAAGAGCCACTGGGTGATATCATAAGGATCATTCTCCTGCTCCGACTGGGCATCAATATGCGTGCGCTCCGTCTCGCACTTGTTGGCAAGGTTCCGCAGACCCTTGATCTTCTTGTCCAGTTCCTTCGCATTGAGCTTGATCGTCGCCATCATGCCTCTCCCCTCAGTTGGGC
This sequence comes from Actinomyces slackii, assembly GCF_900637295.1. Taxonomy (NCBI): domain Bacteria; kingdom Bacillati; phylum Actinomycetota; class Actinomycetes; order Actinomycetales; family Actinomycetaceae; genus Actinomyces; species Actinomyces slackii. The sequence continues at coordinate 3,173,464 of NZ_LR134363.1, forward strand.
CAACTCGCCTCAGGCGAGTCCTTGGGTACGAACTTATCGATCACCGCGGAGCTCGACGCATTGCTCAGCGCAGCGCTCAGACCTGTGAAGGTCGAGGCCAACGACTCCACACCCGTCTTGGCTCCCGCGGACTCCTCAGTGGCCAGGGGCCCGGTCCACGTCCCATCGTCGTCGATGCCATCAGCCAGACTCGAGCCGATGCTCGTCGGCTCGCCGCCGGCCCTCGCGGTGAAGCCCAAGGGGTTGGCATTCTTGTTGTCCACATACTGCTTGAGGTCCACCAGCGCCTGCCACTTGGGGTTGACCACATAGCCCTCCGGCGCGGATTCCCCGTCCGAAGCGGTCGTCTCAGCCATGACCAGTCTTTCGTCGCGATCCGTACTTTCGACCACCCTAACCGGAGTATTACGGTTTGGCAACAGCGCGCCTGAATCCTCACTTTTCCCAGAATCACGCCGCTTTCCCGGGTCAGCCCCCAGCCGTGCCCGTGGTCGACCTGCCATGATGAGCCCATGAGCCGAGCCACGCTTGCCAAGGACCCGCGAGAGGTCGCCAGGATGTTCGACGCCGTCGCCAGGCGCTACGACCTCACCAACGACGTCATGAGCCTCTTTCAGGTCCACATGTGGCGCGCCGTTACCCGCGCCGCCGTCGCCGCCACTCCCGGCATGCGCATCCTCGACCTCGCCGCCGGCACCGGGACCTCCGCCGCCGAGTACGCCGCCGACGGCGCCCAGGTCATCGCCTGCGACCTCTCCCCCGGCATGGTCGCCGAGGGCCGGCGCCGCCACCCCGACATCGACTTCGTCGTCGGCGACGCCACCGACCTGCCCTTCCCCGACAACTCCTTCGACACGGTCACCATCTCCTACGGCCTGCGCAACATCCAGGACACCACCAAGGCCCTGCGCGAGATGGCCCGCGTCACCGTCCCAGGAGGCCGACTCGTCATCGCCGAGTTCTCCACCCCCATCGCCCCGGCCTTCCGCGCCGCCTACCGCTACTACCTGGGCACCGCCCTGCCCGCAGCCGCCCGCCTCGTCTCCTCCAACACCGAGGCCTACGACTACCTGGGCGAGTCCATCCTCGCCTGGCCCGACCAGCACGCCCTGGCGCGACTCATGCACAGCGCCGGCTGGCGCGGTGTGGGCTACAAGAACCTCTCCGGCGGGATCGTCGCCATCCACCGGGCCACCAAGCCGGGCGCCACCCGATGACCGGCCACCCCATCGCGGCCCACCCGGGGCCGACACTGACCGCCGCCCACTGCCAGGCCGCCCCGCCGGCCCTGTCCTTCACCACCACCCCTATCAGGGAGCAGGGCCTGAGCCTGCCCGCCCTGCTGGCCGGGCGCGACGACGTCGTCTCCTGGCTCCATCAGGGCCGCGGACTGATCGGGATGGGCCACGCCCTGACCATCGAGGCCCGCGGCCCCGAGCGCATCGAGGAGCTGCGCAGCGCCTGGCGAGCCACCATCGGCGCCGCCTGGTGGCGCGACCCCCTGGTGCGCCCCGGCACCGGCCCCGTGGCCATGGGCACCATCACCTTCTCCCCCGCCTCGCGCGAGCGCTCCGCCCTCATCGTGCCCTCCGTGCTCATCGGCCACGACACCCACGGCGCGTGGCTGACCACCGTCGTCCCCGCAGGCCAGCCCCACCCCTCCCCCGAGGCGATTATGGCAGCCCTGCACCCCCAGCAGCCCGGCCCCCAGCCCCGCGCAGACTCCCCCGGCCCCCAGCCCGGCTCCCTCAGCGAGCAGGACTGGTGCCGGGCAGTCCTCACTGTCCAGGAGCGCATGCGCGCAGGCCAGGCGGACAAGGTGGTCCTGGCCCGCGACGTCGTCCTGCCCGGGCCCCATCCAGCCACCGGCGACCTGCTCGCCCGCCTGGCCCACTCCTACCCCACCTGCTGGACCTTCGCCGTGGACGGCATGGTGGGAGCCAGCCCCGAGATGCTGCTGAACCTGGAGGGGCGGCGCCTGTTCAGCCGCGTCCTTGCCGGAACCGCCCGGCGCAACCAGGGAACACCCACTCAGGACCTGGCCCACTGGCTGGCCGGCTCGGCCAAGAACACCCGGGAGCACGCCCTGGCCCGCGCCTCGGCCCTGGAGGCGCTGGAGCCCCTGTGCTCCGTGGTTGAGGGCGGCGAGCCCTTCGTGCTGGAGCTGCCCAATGTGCTCCACCTGGCCACGGACATCACCGGCGTCGTCGCCGGGGACACCGGGGCGCTCTCACTCCTGGGAGCACTGCACCCCACGGCCGCCGTCGGCGGAACCCCCACCGCGGCCGCCACCGCCATCATCGAGCAGGTCGAGGGCATGGACCGGGGGCGCTACGCCGGCCCCGTGGGCTGGGTGGACTGGCACGGCGAGGGCCAGTGGTGCATCGCCCTGCGCAGTGCCCAACTCCCCCAAGGCGGCAGTACGGCCAGCGGCGAGACCGGCATCCGCGTCTTCGGCGGCTGCGGCATCATGCCCGACTCCGACCCCGTCGACGAGCTGGCCGAGACCCAGGCCAAGATGCGCCCCATCCTGGAGGCACTGGCCGCACCCACGCACTCTGCGCACGCCGCGCACGCCACCCCCTCCGCGCACGCCACGCACCCTGCACCGAGGTAGACATTGTCCGCCGAGGTAGACACCGACTGTGTCTACCTCGGCGGACAATGTCTACCTCGGCGGCAAGGGGCAGCGGCAAGAGGCAGCGGCAAGAAATCAGGAGTTGGGGTCAGGGCGCTCGACCAGCGTCGTCTCGACCTCCAGCTTCTCCTTGCCGCGGAAGACCGTCAGGGTCACTGTGTCCCCCGCCGAGTACTGGCGCACGAAGCCCGTCAGCGCCGCGGCCTGAGCCGTGGTCTTGCCATCAATGGCCACGATGATGTCGTCCTTCTTCAGGCCGGCCTTATCCGCGGGGCTCCCCGATTCCACAGAGGTGACCTTGGCGCCGCTGCGGGTCTCCCCGTCGGCCTCACCCAGGCCGTTGTCCAGTCCCACGCCCAGGTAGGCGTGAGTGGCCGACCCCTTGTCGATGAGCTGCTTGGCGATCTTGGTCGCGAGGTTGACCGGGATGGCAAAGCCGATACCGATGCTCCCGGCATCCTCGCTGGTCGAGGCGATCGAGGAGGTGATCCCAATGACGTGGCCCTTCTCGTCGAACAGCGGCCCGCCGGAGTTCCCCGGGTTGACCGCGGCGTCGATCTGGATGGCATTGGTGTAGACCGCGTCTGTCCCCGACTCCTGGTCCTTCTTGTTGACCACGGGCCGGTCCAGCGAGGAGATGATTCCCGTGGTCACCGTTGAGGACAGCCCCAGGGGGTTGCCGATCGCCATGACATCCTGGCCGGTGACCAGGGAGCTCGAATCGCCCATCTGGGCGACCGTGAGGTTGTCGGGAGCATCGACCAACTGGATCACCGCCAGGTCCGTGGCCGGATCGGTTCCGGTGAGCTTGGCCTCGAAGAGGCGCCCGTCAGCCAAGGAGACGTACATCTCGCTGGCCCCGCCGACCACATGGTCATTGGTGAGGATATGGCCCTTGTTGTCATAGATGACCCCGGAGCCCACGCCCTGCTTCTCCCCATTGGACACGGTGATCGCCACCACCGAGTTGCCCACCGCATTGGTGACCTCCTCCCAATTGGGGGTCTGCCCCTGGCTGTTGACCGTCCTGGTGGTGTCACCCGTGGCCAGAGCGGTGGACTGCGCCGTCGGTTCCTGACCGGCCGACGGCTGGCCATCGGTGGCCTTGATCGCCGCCACGGCGCCTCCCGTTCCCAGGAGGGCCGCCAGCACGGTGGACAGTATCAGCGCCAGCCATCCTGGGCCGCGGCGCTTGTCCCGCTTCGCCTCGCCGCCGTAGCCGGCGGCCTGGGCGTAGGACTGGGGCGCGCCCGGATAGGGCTGCCCGGCCCCCGGCGCGCTGGCGCTGAAAGCCGAGTAGGCGGCCTCCTGTCCCGAAGCTGAGGCCGAGGACGGGGCCGCGGCTGAGACCGGGGCGGGCCGGGAGGAGGCGCGGGAGAAGTCGTATCCCGCCGGCGTGGGGGGCACCTCGGTGTAGGTGTGCCCCGAGGTCGTCGGAGCGCCGGGAGGATAGGACGGGGGCAGGGTCGAGGTGGTCGAGGTCGTGGAGGCCTCAGCACCGTGATGGACCTGGGTTGGATCGGACTGGTGGCCCTGCTCGTAGGCCTGGCCATGGGAAGGCGCCTGCCCCTGGGGATCATTGCCTCCGCCGCTCTGGGCGCTGGGATCGTGTGCGCTCATCTTTCCCTTCCTCCTGCACCCCAGGCGGTGCCTGTTGTTAAACGACTGATAGCCAACACGGAGCCCCTGGTGCCTTCCCGACCCTCTTCTGAGTCTTGCCTGTGGATTGTGTAACCGTTGTGCATCGTGGAGCCAAGGCGAGAGGTCCCCATCACCCGACTCTTCCCGGCATGATATTCAGGCCGTGTCAACAGCGTCATCCGCCTTCCAGACGATGACGCTCGTCCCCGTCACGGACTCGCGGAGGAGACTCCGCAGCTCCTGGAGATCGGAGGGGACAAGGGCTCTGGCCCCCAGCGCCGCCGCCAGAGCGGGAATATCGGCGCTCTGCGGGGTGGAGAAGAGCCGCTCAAACCGCCCGGCACCCGGCACCGCGGCGTACTCCAGGCCGGAGAAGATCGCGCCGCCGGCGTCGTCGATCACGACGACCTGCAGGTCGGCCTGCGCCTCAGCGGCTCCCCGGAGAAGGGACATGGCGTCATGGAGGAAGGTCAGGTCGCCGACGACGGCGCGCACCGGCCTGCCCGAGGCCAGCCCCGCCCCCAGGGCGGTGGCGATAGTGCCGTCGATCCCCGCCAGGCCCCGGTTGGCCAGTGCCATCGGGGGGCGGCCGGCCGGGCGGGCCAGTCGGTCCAGGCGCCGGATGGTCATGGAGGAGCCCAGGACCAGGAGGTGGTCGCCCTCCAGGGCGGCCTCCCAGACGGCGTCGACCGCCGCATCGGCTGAGCCCTGCTCCACACCGGCCCCGGGCAGGTCGCTGGCCGCCCGGTGCCAGGAGCGGGCCCACGAGGCAGGGGCCCCCTCAAGGCCAAGCGCCTCGATGATCCCCGGTGCCTGCCCGGCCCCCTGGCGGGCATCGATCGGCACGACGGCGCAGGCGGCGCCCGCGGTATCGGTCCAGGTGGGGCGCTCGCTCAGGACACGGATGCGCTTGTCGGCTCGGCCCAGCAGGGCGGTGATGGGACGGGTCAGGGAAGGGTGCCCGGTGACGAGCACATCCGTGGCGCGCTCGACCAGGTCCTGGCCGGCCGGTGTGCCCAGCAGCTCGGCGTAGCGGGTCAGGGCACGCTCCCCGGCGCGGGCCTGCGATGTGGGCTCGGCCAGCAGGGGCCAGTCCAGCTGCTCGGCCAGGGCCCGGGCGAGCTGGCCCACCTGGGGGTGAGGAGTGTCCCCGGCGACGACGATCCCCCGGCCCTCCCCGGCGCCCTCACCCCCCGGATCACCGCCGGGCACCCGGGGCATCGGGGCGGCGGCGGGCGCCGGGACCGAAGCCGGCACCCGCACCGGGAGCGCCGCGGCCAGGGGGCGGCCCGCTACCGCAGCGGCAGGGACAGGGGCTCCGCCGCTGTGTCCACTGCTGCCACCGGGGGCCTGGCCGCCAGCGGCATCCTGCCGCGATCCGGCGGCCGCAGGGCCTGGGCAGGCGGCGGCGTCGGCCGACGACGGGGGCGCCAGGGGCGGGCGGAAGCGGGCGTTGACCTGGGCCGGTCCGGGGTCGCCTCCCAGGCTCCCCATGGCCGCGGCCATGGCCCTGCGCACCTGGCCGGCGATGCTCGCCGGTCCCGCGCCCAGGCCATCAGCGGCCAGATCCGCGGGCAGGTCGACCACCAGTCGCGGCGCCCGCCCGAAGATGGCGGTCTGCTCCGTTGTCTGGTTGGCGCCGGTGCCCACCAGCTCGTGGGGGCGGTCGGCGGTCAGGGCGATGAGGGGGATACCGGCGGCGTCGGCCTCGGCGATGGCCGGGTGGAGGTTGGCCACAGCCGTCCCCGAGGTCGTGACCACGGCGGCGGGACGCGGCCGGCCCTCCAGGGCATGGGCGCGGGCCATGCCCAGGGCGATGAATCCGGCGCTGCGCTCATCAAGGACCACCCGCAGTGCCAGGCGCCCCGCCTCCTGGGCCTCGGCCAGGGCGTAGGCCAGGGGTGCGCTGCGCGACCCGGGGCACAGCACCGCCTCGTCCAGGCCCTCGGCCACCATCGTCTCGACGATGCAGCGCGCGGCGATGAGGGAGGGCGGGGTCACGGGTGAGGCTGGCATGGGCTCGGTCACACCCAGAGGATACGAGGGGCGGCCGCGATCCCGGGGAGCGGCGGTTCGCGTCGAACGAGGGTTTGCGTCGACGACGAGGGAATGCGTCAATCACCCCTGTGCCAGCCCCAGTCGGATGACGCGAACCCTCGTCCGGTACGCAAAGGCACGTTCGACGCCGCCCCGGCGCGCCCGAGAACGTCAGACACCGCCCGCATGCGCCCGACGACGCCCGGGAGTACTCGGGACTACCCGGCCAGGCCCGGCCGGACCCGGCTGAGCCCGGCTCACAGGGGCAGGCCGGCCACTGCGCGGGAGGGGTCCCGGGCCTCGCGCTCCCTGCGGGCGCGCAGCGCGCCCATGAGGTGGCCCAGCCGGGCCTGCCAGCGCGCGGCCAGGTCGGCGCGGGCCTCGACGGCCTGCAGATGGTCTGAGGAAACCACCGCCTGGCGCACCTCCAAGGCGCCCTCCCGCGGCGTGAGGGCGGGGTCGGCGACATCGCTGCGCAGCAGACGGGCCGTGCCCAGGCCGCAGGCGTGCCTCAGGCGCGGCAGGGAGGCGGCCAGTGCCGCACCGGCGGCCAGCCCCACCGAGGTGTCCAGGGCCGAGGAGACCACAGCGGGAATGCCCAGGCGGTCGGCCAGGTCCAGGGCGCGGTGCATCCCGCCCAGGGGCGCGGCCTTGAGGATGACGACGTCGGCCGCCTCCTGCCGGGCCACCTGGAGGGGGTCGGCGGACAGGCGGATGGACTCATCGGCAGCGATCGGGACCTCGACGTCGCGGCGCAGTGCGGCCAGGTCCTCCACGCTCACGCATGGCTGCTCGACGTACTCCAGTCCTCCGGCGGCCGTGTCCAGCTGCGGCAGGACATCTCGCGCCGTGTCCAGGTCCCAGCCCCCGTTGGCGTCGATGCGGATCTTTCCGTCAGGGCCCAGGGCGTCGCGCACGGCCTCCAGGCGCTCCAGATCCCCGGCCAGGTCCCGGTCCCCGGCCACCTTGACCTTGGCCGTGCTCGCCCCGGAGATGACCACGAGCTTGTGGGCCTGGGAGCTGGGCATCTGCGGGACCGTCACATTGACGGGGATGGAGTCGCGGTAGCGCGGTGGGGCCACCACGCCGCGGGCCTGGGCCAGGCCGGCCGCGAGCCAGGGGGCGGCGGCCTCAGAGCCGTAGTCCCAGAAGGGGGCGACCTCCCCCCATCCGCCGGGGCCGTGGAGGAGGACGCCGTCACGACGCGTCAGCCCCCGAAAGCGCGTGGACAGCGGGATATCCCAGGCGATGGCGCGGTCGATGCCCTCCAGCAACCCGGTCGGGTCCTGTGCGCGCAGCGCGGCGAGGTCCAGCTCGCCCCCCGGGGCGGTCGGTTCGGAAGTCACCGCGCCAGGATACGGAAACCCCCGGCGGCCGCCCACCGAGCCAACCGAGGCCACCGAGCCAACCGAGCCCAGTGCGCCCCTTCAGCGCCCACAGCGCCCACAGCGCCCACAGCGCCCACAGCGCCCACCGCGCCCACCGCGCCCGGGCCGGGATACGGCGCCGGGACCGGAGCGATCGACGTCGGGCCCGGCGCAGGAGGGACGACATGCCACTCGGCTCGCCAGGGGTGACCCGTCGGCCCCGGCACCGGAGGCGCCCTGGCAGCGCCGGGCGATGGACCGGGCGCGGGGCGCGGCGGCAGGCCGCGGACGTAGGCTGGGGGCATGCCCCACGCTGACGACGCCTTCCCGCTGCCCGCGCAGGTCTCCGAGATCTTCGACCCCGCATCCTGGCGCGAGGTCCCCGGCCTGGTTCACGGCACTGACCTGACCGACGTCACCTACCACCGCGGCTGCCGGCGCGATGCCTCGGGGGCCTGGCTCGGCGACCTGCCGTGGGTGCGCGTGGCCATCCACCGCCCCGAGGTGCGCAACGCCTTCCGCCCCCGCACCGTCGACGAGCTCTACCGGGTGCTGGACCACGCTCGGATGAGCGGGGACGTCGGCGCGGTCATCCTCACCGGCAACGGCCCCTCCCCGCGCGACGGCGGCTGGGCCTTCTCCTCGGGCGGCGATCAGCGCATCCGGGGCCGCGACGGCTACCGCTACGAGAAGCACGAGGGGCAGGAGCCCCCCGCCCGGGCGGGCGCGGGCGACCACGATCACGGGGCAGATGTGGCCGCGGCCCGCGAGCGCGTGGACTCCGCCCGGGCCGGGCGCCTGCACATCCTGGAGGTCCAGCGCCTCATCCGCACCATGCCCAAGGCGGTGATCGCCGCCGTGCCCGGCTGGGCGGCGGGCGGCGGCCACTCCCTGAACGTGGTGTGCGACCTGTCCCTGGCCTCGATCGAGCACGCCCGCTTCAAGCAGACCGATGCCGATGTGGGCTCCTTCGACGCCGGGTACGGATCGGCCCTGCTGGCGCGCCAGGTGGGCGACAAGCGCGCCCGGGAGATCTTCTTCCTGGCCCGCACCTATGACGCCCGTGACGCCGAGCGCTGGGGCGTGGTCAATGAGGCCGTCCCCCATGCCGAACTGGAGCCGACGGCGATCCAGTGGGCGCGCACGGTGGTGGGCAAGTCCCCCCAGGCGATCCGCATGCTCAAACTGGCCTTCAACCTGGCCGACGACGGCTTGGCTGGCCAGCAGGTCTTCGCCGGGGAGGCCACGCGCCTGGCCTACATGACCGATGAGGCGATCGAGGGCCGCGACGCCTTCCTCCAGCGCCGCGAGCCGGACTGGTCGGCCTTCCCCTACTACTTCTGACACTTCTGTGCGGCCCCGGCCGCCGTCGGCCCGCCGGCGATGCCCTGGGGCGCCGGCCTCCGTCCATCGCCAGGCGTCCTCTTGTCCCCTCCCCCCTGGGCATGTCACGCTCATCGCTGTCATCGGAGGGCGCCTGGAGGCGTCCTCTCTCAGGGCGGCAGGCGCTGCCGAACCAGGAGGTCCCCATGTCCACTCTCCTTGAGAAGACCGATCCCGCACGCCGTCGGATCAGCACCGCGATCATCGTGGGGCTGATCGGCGGGCTCTTCTCCGCGATCGTGAAGTTCGGCTGGGAGGTTCCCTTCCCGCCGCGCACGCCCGAGCGCAACGCCACCAACCCGCCCCAGACGATGCTGGAGCTGTGGTTCGGGATGAGCCCGGAGCAGTCCCACACGGGCATCACCTTCAACGGCAATGAGGGGCTGCCGATCTACTCCTTCATCGTCCACTTCGCCTTCGCGATCGTCTTCGCCCTGTTCTACTGCGTGGTCGCCGAGTACTACCCCCGGATCAAGATGTGGCAGGGGGCCGCCTTCGGCCTGCTGGTGTGGGTCGGCACCCATCTGACCCTCATGCCGCTGACGGGCCTGGTCCCCTCGCCCTTCCCCTGGGTGGCCGGCGGTCAGACCTGGGCCGAGCACTTCTCCGAGGCGCTGGGGCATGTGATCTGGCTGTGGGCCATTGAGATCGTGCGCCGCGATCTGCGCAACCGCATCACCCATGAGCCCGACGCCGAGGTCCCCCTGGGGGCCGAGCCCGCCCGCTGAGGGACGCCGTCGACCCCGCCTACCGGGCGACCACGGCGATGGCCACCGCCAGGGCGATGCCGTAGATGAGCTCGAGCAGTCCGGCGTCGCGCAGCACGGGGATGAGGTCGCGGCCCCGCGCGCCGCGCAGGACGGGGCGGGCGGCCCGTGAGGCCATGGCGGCGCTGGGGACCAGGACCAGCAGGCCCATGAGGGCCACCTCCCACCTGGCGGCCAGGGCGCCGTCGGCGGTCCTGGCCCAGGGCAGGGTCACCAGGCCCAGGATCAGGGGGAGCACCAGCAGGCAGATGAAGGCGTCGCGGGCCCGCTGCTCCCCCAGGCGCACCGCCAGGGTCCGCTTGCCGGCGGCGGGGTCGGTGTCGATGTCGCGCAGGTTGTTGACCATGAGCAGGGAGCAGGCGATGAGCCCGATGCCGCAGGCCGCCGGCCACAGCCACCCCGGGACCGTGCCCGCCTGGATGTAGGTGGTCCCGGCCGTGGCCACCAGGCCGAAGAAGATGAAGACGGCGACCTCCCCCAGGCCGGCGTAGCCGTAGGGGCGCGCGCCCCCGGTGTAGTACCAGGCCGCCGCGATGGCCGCGGCCCCCAGGGCCAGCATCCACCACTGGCCGCTGAGCACGATGAGCGCCAGCCCCAGCAGGGCCGCGATGCCGAAGCACCCGAAGGCGGCCTGCTTGACGGCGCGCGGGGGGACTCCCGAGGCGGTCAGGCGGGGCGGGCCCACGCGGTCATGGTCGGTGCCGCGGATGCCGTCGGAGTAGTCGTTGGCCAGGTTGCACCCGATCTGGAGGGCCAGGGCCACGCCTGCGGCCAGAAGGGTGCGCACCGGGGAGAAGGCGCCCAGGCCGGCTGCCGCGCCCGCTCCCAGGATCACGGGCGCGACCGCGGCCGGCAGCGTGCGCAGGCGCACGACCTCCGCCCAGCTGGTGGCCCGCGGCCCCGCCGCCTCCTGGTCTCCGGTGCTGCTCACGTCGTCCTCTCCGATCCGTTGCTCTGCGCTGGCACACTAACAGCGTCCGGGGCCCGGCTCAGTCCCTGACATCAACTCGTTGCCCGCCCCACAGGGGCGCTCAGGGATCGAGGCGGTCGGCCAGGATGCGGCGCAGGGCGGGAGCATCCACCTTGCCCGGGCCGCGCAGGGGGAGCTCGTCCAGGACGGCGATGGCCTTGGGGGCGTGGGCGCCGTCGAGCCGGGCCCGGGCGGCCAGGCGCAGGGCCCGCTCATCGAGTCGCGCCCCGGGGGCGGGGACCACGGCTGCGACGACGGCGCTGCCCCACTGGGCGTCGGGCAGGCCCACGACCGCCGCCTGGGCCACGCCCTCGATGCTCAGCAGGGCGGCCTCCACGGCGCTGGGCTCGACCTTGATCCCCCCGGTGATGATGACCCCGTCCATGCGGCCCAGGACCTGGAGGCGGCCACAGGCCAGGCGGCCCCGGTCGGAGGTGGCCAGGACCCGCAGGCTCCCGCTGGTGGCCCCGCTGCCGGTCCCTCTGCCGGCCGGGCGCCTCCAGGTGTGGAAGCCCTCGGCGACGCGGTGGCCCAGCCTCTCCCCGGCACGCCAGAGCGGCTCGCGGCCCATCTCACTGCCCGGCGCAGGATCAGCGGCTCCGGCCTCATGGTGACTGCCACCGGGATGTGCGTACCCCTGGGCCAGAACCGGCCCCGTGATGAGGACCCGCCCCTCGGCGTCCAGGGCGACCTCCACCCCGTCCAGGGGCACGCCGTCGTAGAGGCAGCCCCCGCCGGTCTCGCTCATGCCGTAGGTGGTGACCACCGCGATGCCGGCCTGCCGGGCGCGGTCCACCAGGCCGGGGGGCGGGGCCGCGCCCCCCAGCAGGACGGCGTCGGCCCTGGCCAGGGCGGCCACGGCGCCGGGGTGCTCCAGGGCCCGCAGCAGCTGGGTGGGCACCAAGGAGGTGTAGAGCCGCTGCGCTGTCGCCCTGGCCCGCTCCAGCTCCCGGGCCAGGTCCGGGGGGCGGAAGCCCGCCGAGGTGTCCACGACCACCGGATCAGTCCCGGCCACCAGGCCGCGCACGAGGATCTGCAGCCCGGCCACGTGGTGACTGGGCAGGGCCAGCGCCCAGGTGCCCGGTCCGCCCAGGCGCGCATGGGTGGAGCGGGCTGAGGCGAGCAGAGCGGCTGCGCTCATGGCCACCAGTCGCCCGGTGCCGGTGGTTGAGCCCGAGGTGCGCAGCAGGATGTCGGTGCCCTGGGGCAGGGCGCCCGGGTGGGCGCATGCGCTGGTGGTCTCCTGTCCCGGGGCGACGGGCAGCAGCGGGCCGGCCTGCCTGCCCGGGGCCTGGAGGATCTCGGCGAGCCGGCCGCGCAGGACGGCGACGTCCCGGGGATGCGTTCCACCCACGACGGGCAGGGGGGCTGGGGCAGGCACGCCACCATGGTGCCACGGCCGGGGATCGGCGGCCGACGACGTCCCTGCGTCTGCCCCTGCCCCTGCGCCGGGGCGGGGCGACGTCGCACCGGGGCGGGCCTGTGGGGCGGCATATTACTGTCCGGCACCGATTGGTCGGGCCTCTGATCGGCCGGCGAGACGCGCAGGGGCGGACCTGTAGGGTGGAGTCATGCGCGTTGTTCTCATTGTCCTGGCGGTCGCCCTGGTGCTGTACGCCCTGCTGGACTGCGCCCGCACCCCGGAGGACAACATGCCGGCGCGCATGCCCAAGCTCGTGTGGGTCTGCATGATCATCATCGCCCCGATGGTGGGGGCGATCGCCTGGATCATCGTCTCGCGGGTCAAGGCCGCCGAGGAGCGCGGGGGCTATGTGGAGCCCACCGTCTGGTCCTCCCGGGAGGGGACGAGCTTCCGCCGCCCCGAGCGCCCCCGCCCCAGCGGGCCCGACGACGACCCCGACTTCCTGCGCAACCTGGAGCAGGACATCCGCCGTCGCAAGCACCACCCCCAGGATGAGCCGAAGGCCGATCCCAGCGGCGAGGCCGACCCGAGGACCGACTCCGATCCGGAGGCGGAGGGCGACACCCAGGCGCCGCAGCCCTGAGGGACGGCGCCGCCTGGAGTTCGGAGCGCGGTGAGGCCTGAGCGCTGCGGAGGCAGGGCGCTGCGGCCCGGCGCCTCAGGGCAGGCCGGCGCCGCCGGTGGGCCAGGGCCCGGTGTCCACGCCGTAGCCGTGGGCGGCGGCGTGGACCAGCCAGTCCTGCGGCAGCCAGCTGCGGCGCACCACCTGGGGGTGGTTGGGCATGTGGCGCACCGACCACAGGATGAGGACGAGCTCGGCCCATTGGGCGCGCAGCTTCCAGCGGGCGGTTCCCGCCGAGTTGGCCGCCGCCATCACCGCCTCGCCGGTCCCGGTGAGGTGGACCTCCTGGACCTGGGAGAAGGGGATGGGCATGATCCCCTCCCCGGTGCCCAGGTAGATGCCGTGCGTTGAGACGGTCAGGCGGGCACGGGCCAGGTGGCGCCACTTCTCGACGGCGTCGGCCTGGGCGGCCTTCTTGCGTCGACTGTTGAGGTAGGCCTGGCCGCCGAGGAAGGCGGCGGTCAGGGCCAGGCCGACCGGGCCTCCGGCCAGGAAGAAGCCCCGAGAGGGGTTGTAGGTCGCGTCCCCACGGCGCCACATGAGCAGCTCGGCGTCGCAGGTGGCCAGCATGACCTCATCGGGGGCCATCACGGGGCGCACCGGGTCGATCATCGGTGAGACGGGGCTGGGGCGCTGGCCTCTGCGCGCGGCGGTCAGGACGGCTGCGGTGTTCCACCACACGAAGTCCTGGCCCGTCCAGGGCCGTGCGGGGGTTCGCCGCGGGGATTCGAGCGGGTCGCGGGCGCCGGCGGAGACCACCTCCTGACCGCTGCGGCGCGAGGGGGGAAGCTGGGTCACGCCCGCCCCTGCGGCGGCTGCTCCTCGCCTGCGCCTGCTGGGCCGGCGCCGTCGTCGAAGCCCAGCGCCCTCGGGCTGGTGCCCTGCTCCTGGGCGGCGGAGGTTCCGGGCACCATGTCGCGGGCCTGGCGAAGCAGGTCGCCGGCCGGCTCCCAGTAGGCCATTCCCACCAGGGTGCGGTCCTCGAAGGTCAGGGAGGTCAGGGAGGCCAAGGAGCACTGGCGTCGGCGCGGGTCATGCGCCAGGGGGCGGCCCTCCAGGAAGAGCCGCAGGGACCAGACGGGCAGCTGGTGGGAGACCAGAAGAGCCTCGTGCCCCTGCGCGAGGCTCAGGGCGGAGGCGACGGCCCGGCGCATGCGCACCACGATGTCGCGGTAGGGCTCCCCCCAGGAGGGCCGCACCGGGTTGAGGTAGAGGGGCCAGTAGCCGGGGTGGGCCAGGACCCACCGGTTGCGGTTGACGGCCACGCCCTCGAAGCGGTTGCCGGCCTCGATGAGGCGCTCATCCGTCGTCGGCCTCAGACCGAAGGCGGCCGCCGTGGGGGCGCCGGTCTCGCGCGCCCGCTCCAGGGGCGAGGTGATGACGTGGGTGAGGTCGTGCCCGGAGGCGGACAGGACATCGGCGACCTGCTGGGCCATCTGGGCCCCGAGGGCCGAGAGGTGGTAGTCGGGCAGTCGCCCGTAGAGGATGCCCTCGGGGTTGTGGACCTCGCCGTGCCGCATGAGGTGGATCGTCGTGCGCGCCATGCCCGTGATTCTCGCACGTCCGGAGGCGGGCGTCGCCTGGCACGGGCAATGGCTCCGACGACTCATAGTTATGTGTCTCTTGACACACGGGGGTCGAATTTCTAGGCTTCTTGCATGTCTGCGCCAAGCGATGAGGCTGAGGGTGCGACTGAAGCGCCTGAGCCCGCCCCCTCCGCGAACGTCACCCAGCCGCCGCGGCGCCATCTGCTGGCCTGGCTGGCTGGCGGCAGCGCCATCGCCATCGGAGGCGGCCTGCTGTGGGCCTACAGGCCGGGCGGCTACTTCACCCGGGACGCCATCGACCTGCGCGCCCTCAGAGCCGACCCCATGTCCAACACGACCCTCCTGGGCCTGCGCGCCATCGAGGTCCAAGACTCCACCCCAGCAGGGTGGTTCGCCGTGCAGGCCCCGCGCATGCGCCTGAACCGCTGGTTCCGCGACGACAACTCCACCCCCCACGACCTCCAAAGCCGACTGATCACCCACGCCAAAAAACAAGGATGGGAATGGGCAGAAGATAGCGACTCCGCTGTCCCCTCAATTTGGATCGGGCGTCGCAGCTCACCGTCCACCGACACCGACATGTCACTTACCATCAGCATTTCCCCCGCCGATTCCCCTTCCGATCAACACTACAATACCGTTCGCATATCGCTCGGATTCTTCTAGCGGAACCTCGACCGGCATCGCACGGACCGGCGCAGGCGGCCTGCGCCCGCTGGTTCTGGCGATCCTGGCTGTCGCAGGCGGCGCCCTGGCACTGAGGCATCGCGCACGCAGGACGGGCTGAGGCCCGGCCCGCGGCCGCGCCGGGGCGGCCGTGGGCGCACAGGGGCGCCGGAGTGCGCCGGGGCGCCGGGGCGCCGGGGCGCCGGGGCGCCGGGGCGCCGGGGCGCCGGGGCGCCGGAGTGCGCCGGGGCGCCGCGGACGTGCGTTTGCGTCGAGGACGTGACTTTGCGTAGTGAACGTGACTTTGCGTAGTGAACGTGACTTTGCGTAGTGAACGTGACTTTGTGATGTCTCAGGACATCGGTGACAGTTCTGTCTCAGGACATCGGTGACAGTTGGTGTGTCAGGACATCGGTGACGGTTGTGTCTTCTTGCGGCCTCGTCCGCCTCGGGAGTTGGTGGGGTCAGGGGCGTGGGTGGAGACGTAGGTCACGCCAGGGGCGGGCCAGGTGTGCTGGGCCAGGATCTGGCCGTCGGGGGTGGCAAAGACGATGGTCGCGGGGTCCCAGGTGATCTCGACATCGCATCGGGCGTGCGCCTTGGAGGCCAGGAAGACGATGGCCCCCAGGCTGACGGTGCCGTTGGCCTGGATCCGGCTTCGTCGCTGACCGCGCTGCGGGGTCCTGGAGCGGGTCCGTGGCTTGTGGCTGGTGGGCGCCCCGCCGGGGATGATGGGCTCGTCGTTGGCTGTGTGGGGGCGTGGGGGCTCGGCGATGGGGGTGGCGTGGTCGGGCCTGGGCCGGGGTGATGTGTCCGGGCAGGCCCTGGTGGGGGCGCTGGGTGTTGTAGATCTGGTCGAAGGCGTCGATCTGGGCTTGCAGCTCGTCCAGGTCCTTGGCCAGGGGCTGGGCATCGAGGTAGCGCAGCAAGGTGTGGCCGAAGCGCTCGGTCTTGCCCTGGGTGGTGGGCTTGTAGGGCTTGCCGGTGATGGGCTCGACCCCCAGGGCCCGCACGTGCTCCACGAGCGCGCCCTGCCTGCCCCGCCTGGTGGGGTTCAAAGCGCTGCCGTTGTCGGTCAGCAGTCTTTGGGGCACCCCGTGGCGCGCCACGGCCGTGACAGGACGGTGATCGCCGCGGTGCTGGTCTCGCCCCGGGCCGCCAGCCAGGCCAGGGCCAGGCGGGAGTGGTCATCGATGAGCCGGGCGGATCCACGCACTTGCGGCCGCCGCCTGGCACGTAGGTGGTGGCGCCCGATCTGCCAGCAGGCGTTGGGCGCGGGGTAGAGCCGCCTCCAGGCCGCTCGGGGCCTTTTGGACGGCTCGGCCCGGGCCAGGCCCCGAGCCCGGAACAGGCGGGCCAGCGCTGCCGGGGACGCGGTTGTCCAGGCCCATCTGCCTCATCTTGTCATGAACGCTGACCGGGCCATGGTCCAGGCCCGAGGCCGCCAGTGCCGCGCGCACCGACACGGCCTGATCCTTGACCTCCTGGCCCAGGGCGGTCGGGCTCGTCTGGGGCCTGCGCGACAGGGGCTCCAGGACAGCGGCCTGGCCCATCTGCTCGGCCCGGCGGCGCAGCTTGTAGAAGGTATTGCGGGAGATGGCATGCTCGGCGCCCAACGAGGCCACCGCCCCACGCGGGGCGTCGGCGGGCCAGTTGGCGATCGCCAGGCGGATACGAGGATCAACAGGTTTGCTCACCAGCCCATCGAAGTGTCACCACCAGACCCCCTCAAACCGTCACCGATGTCCTGAGGCAGAACTGTCACCGATGTCCTGAGACATAACATAGTGAACGTGACTTTGCGTCAATCACCCCTGTGCTAACCCCAGTCGGATGACGCAGACCCTCGTCCGGTACGCAGACCCTCGTCGTCGGCTTGCATCCGCCGGCCCCGAGCCGGCCTCAACCGGCCGCGGCCAGCCCCCACAACCGGCCCCAAGCCGCCCTCAACCGGCCGCGGCCAGCCCCCACAACCGGCCCCAAGCCGGCCTCAACCGGCCGCGGCCAGCCCACACAACCAGCCCCAGTCGGACCCAGCCGGCGGCGGGCGCCCGATCGGCCCGGATGGCGGTCGGATCGGGCGCCCGCCCCGCGGGTCCCGTATGGTTGCGGCCATGACGACTCGCAGTGCATGGGGTCTTGGTCTGGCGACCGTGACCGACGACGGCAACACCCTCGACGTGTGGTACCCGAACCCGATCCTGGGGGATGAGCCCGAGGACGGCCATGCCGAGCTCCTGGCCACCCTGACCGCCATGGAGCGCCGCGACGAGGCCCGCGGCGTGCGCACCACCGTGGTGCGCACCTGGGCCGACCTCGACGACGCCCCCCAGACGGTCTCCGGCGCCTACCTGCGCCTCCACGTCCTGTCCCACCGCCTGGCCAAGCCCAACACGGTGAACCTGGACGGGATCTTCTCCCGCCTGCCCAATGTGGTGTGGACCTCGGCGGGCCCCTGCCCGGCGGAGGACTTCGAGACCACTCGCACCCGCCTGCGCGCCGCCCTGGGCCGCCCGGTGCAGGTGAACTCGGTGGACAAGTTCCCGCGGATGACCGACTACGTGCTGCCCTCGGGCGTGCGCATCGGCAACGCCGCCAATGTGCGCCTGGGCGCCTACCTGGCGGAGGGCACCACGGTCATGCACGCCGGCTTCGTCAACTACAACTCGGGCACGCTGGGCCGCTCCATGGTGGAGGGGCGCATCTCCCAGGGCGTGATCATCGGGGACGGCTCGGACGTGGGCGGCGGCGCCTCGACCATGGGCATGCTCTCCGGCGGCGGGCGCCAGCGCGTGGCCCTGGGCGAGCGCTGCCTGCTGGGCGCCAACTCGGGCCTGGGCATCCCCCTGGGCGACGACTGCGTGGTCGAGGCCGGCCTGTACCTGACGGCGGGCACCAAGGTCTCCCTCATGCCCCAGGGCGGCGTGGTGCCCGGCGCCCACGGGCTGTTCAAGGAGCCGCGCGTGGTCTCGGCCCGCGAGCTGGCGGGGGTCTCCAATGTGCTCTTCCGCCGCAACTCCCAGTCCGGGGCCGTGGAGGCCCTGGCCAGGGGCGGCAAGAGCATCGAGCTGGGCTGACTTCCCGGGCCGACTTCCCGGGCTGACGGCGCCTGCCGGCCGGCCCGCCCGGCGCGCAGCGGGCCCTGACCCGCCCAGTGACCCGCCCAGCCCGCCTCGCACCTGCCGCCTTAGGCGCTCTGGGCCCAGCCGTTCCTTTCGTCCATTCCCCTCGCGCACTCCCCTCGCGAGTGTGACGCCTGCTACACTCGTGATCCGCGGCAGTAACGGAGCGGCTCATGAGCAGGACCAGCGGACACTCACAGGCACTTCCCATGGGGGACAGTCTCCCCGCGCGCCGCCCCAACCGGGGAGGGGATGCGCCGTCGCGCGCGCTGCCCCGCCTCCCCCACGTCGCGCTGAAGACCATCATGGCCGTCTCGGGTACCGTCATGGGGCTGTTCGTCCTGGTCCACATGATCGGCAACCTCAAGATCTTCCAGGGCGAGGAGGCCTACAACGCCTACGCCGCAATGCTGCGCGACTTCGGCTACCCGATTCTGCCCCACGAGGGCCTGCTGTGGGCGCTGCGGGCCATCCTGTCCGCCTGCCTGCTGGCCCACACCGCGGCCGGGCTGGCCCTGTGGCGCCGGGCGCGGCGCGCCCGCGGGGCCCACAGGCGCCGTGGACTGCGCCCCCTGTCCTTCGCCGCCCGCACCATGGTGCTCTCCGGGGCGATCATCGGTGCCTTCATCGTGGTGCACCTGCTGGACCTGACCATCGGCGCCCTCGTGGCGCCCGAGGGCTTCCTCCACCCCACCGGGCACGGCGCTCAGGCGCAGGCCCACGCCTACGCCAACGTGGTGGCGAGCCTGTCGCGCCCCTGGATGGCCCTGTTCTACACCTCGGTCATGGCGGTGGTGGGCGCCCACCTGGCCCAGGGCCTGTGGAGCGCCCTGCATGACCTGGGCGGGACGGCGCCGCGCCTGCGCCGCATCTGGCTGGCCCTGGCACTGGCCGTGGCACTGGCCATCGCCCTGGGCAACGGGGCCCTGCCCCTGCTGATCCTGGCGGGGGTGATCGCATGAGCCGCCCACGCTCCGGGGCCGGCGCCGCGGGCGCCGTCGACCCGCTCACCCCAACGGTGCGACCCGACGCCGTCGACCCCTCCTACGGCGTGGGCCCGGACCTGGATGCCGGCGTGCGCGGCGACCCGCTGGCGGCGTGGTCGGCCCGCAAGGACTCCTACCGGCTGGTCAGCCCCGCCAATCGCCGTCGGCTCACCGTCATCGTCGTGGGCACGGGACTGGCCGGCTCCGGGGCGGCCGCCACCCTGGGGCGCCTGGGTTACCGGGTGGAGTGCTTCACCCTGCACGACGCCGCCCGCCGCGCCCACTCGGTGGCCGCCCAGGGAGGCATCAACGCGGCCCGGGCCCGCAAGGTCGACGGCGACACCCTGCGGCGCTTCATCACCGACACCATCAAGGGCGGGGACTTCCGGGCCCGTGAGGCGGACGTGGTGCGCCTGGCCGCGGAGTCGGGCCGGGTCATCGACCACATGCAGGCCATCGGGGCGCCCTTCGCCCGCGAGTACGGCGGACAGCTGGCCACGCGATCCTTCGGCGGCGTCCAGGTCTCACGGACCTATTACACGCGCGGGGAGACCGGCCAGCAGCTGGAGGTGGCCTGCGCCGCCGCCCTCCAGGAGCAGGTGGCCGCCGGCAGCGTCCGCCTGCACACGCGCACCGAGATGCTCGACCTCATCGTCGCCGACGGCCGCGCCCAGGGCATCGTCACCCGCGACCTGCTCTCCGGGCGGATCCGCGCCTGGACGGGCCACGCCGTCGTCCTGGCCACCGGCGGCTACGGCTCGGTCTACCACTACTCGACCCTGGCCATGGCCTCCAATGCGACGGCCACCTGGCGCGCCCACCTCGCCGGGGCGGCCTTCGCCTCCCCCAGCTACGTCCAGTTCCACCCCACCGCGCTGCCGGTCTCCTCGCACTGGCAGTCCAAGACCACGCTCATGAGCGAGTCCCTGCGCAATGACGGGCGCATCTGGGTGCCCGCCAGGCCCGGGGACGAGCGCGCCCCCGGGGACATCCCCGAGACCGAGCGCGACTACTACCTGGAGCGGCGCTACCCGGCATTCGGCAACCTCACCCCGCGGGACGTGGCCTCGCGCAACGCCCGCGAGCGCATCGAGGCCGGCCATGGCGTGGGCCCGCTGCGCAACTCGGTCTACCTGGACTTCCGCGACTCCCTGGAGCGCCTGGGGCGGCCGACCATCGCGGCCCGCTACGGCAACCTGTTCTCCATGTACCGGGATGCCACCGGGGAGGACCCCTATGAGGTGCCCATGCGCATCGCCCCGGGCGCGCATTTCACCATGGGCGGCCTGTGGGTGGACTTCAACCAGATGACCACGATCCCGGGCCTGTTCGTGGGCGGGGAGGCGTCGAACAACTATCACGGCGCCAACCGCCTGGGCGCCAACTCGCTGCTGAGCGCCTGCGTGGACGGGTGGTTCACCCTGCCCCTGGCCGTGCCCGACTACCTGGCGCCCCTGGTGGGCAGCTCCTGCCTGGAGGAGTCGGGTCCGGAGGCGGGCCTGGCGGTGGAGCGCGCGCGGGCCCGGGTGGATCGGCTCCTGGCGGTGGGCGGGACGCGGCGCCCGGTGTGGTTCCACCGGCGCCTGGGCGAGATCCTCTACGCGGGCGTGGGG
The DNA here is from genome assembly GCF_900637295.1 of Actinomyces slackii. Classification (NCBI taxonomy): domain Bacteria; kingdom Bacillati; phylum Actinomycetota; class Actinomycetes; order Actinomycetales; family Actinomycetaceae; genus Actinomyces; species Actinomyces slackii. Next base: position 3,194,246 of record NZ_LR134363.1, read on the forward strand.
GTCAGCCGCACTGAGGAGGGCCTGCGCCGGGCGCTGGAGCAGGTGCGGGCGCTGCGCGCGGAGTTCTGGGCGGATGTGCGCGTGGTCGGCGGGGAGCACCGGCTCAATCAGGAGTTGGAGCGGGCCGGGCGCGTGGCGGACTTCCTGGAGCTGGCCGAGCTCATGGTGCTCGACGCCCTGGATCGGCGCGAGTCGGCCGGCGCTCATTTCCGCGAGGAGTTCTCCGCCGGGGGCGAGGCCCGGCGCGACGACGTCGCCTGGCGCACGGTCTCGGCCTGGCACACCCTGGATGATGGCACGCGTATCCGCCGCAGCGTGCCCCTGGGCTTCAGCCTTGTGGCGCTTCAGGAGAGGGACTACCGATGAGGATCACCCTGGAGGTCTGGCGGCAGGATGGGCCTAATGCGCCAGGGCGCTTCGAGCGTCATGTGGTGGAGGACGCCACCGAGCAGATGAGCCTGCTGGAGTTGCTGGACCGCCTCAACGACCAGATCGTCGAGGCCGGCGGGGAGCCGGTGGTCTTCGAGTCCGATTGCCGCGAGGGCGTGTGCGGGGCCTGTGGCTTCCTGGTCAATGGCCGCCCCCACGGCCCGGTGGACAACACCCCGGCCTGCCGCCAGCACCTGCGGTCCTTCCCCGGGGCCCAGGTGCTGCGCCTGGAGCCCCTGCGGGCCGGTGCCTTCCCGGTGATCCGGGACCTGGCGGTGGATCGCAGCGCGCTTGATGAGCTGGTGCGGGCCGGGGGGACGGTGGATGTCATGGCGGGGACGGCGCCGGATGCCGATGCCGTCTCCCAGCCGCGGGGCCAGGCGGAGGCGGCCCTGGACTTCGCGGTGTGCATCGGGTGCGGGGCCTGCGTGGCGGCCTGCCCCAATGGGGCGGCCATGCTGTTCGCCGGGGCGCGGTTGGCGCACCTGTCGCTCATGCCCCAGGGCGCCCATGAGCGCTCGCGCCGGGCCCGGGGCATGTCCCAGGCGCTGGATGAGGGCTTCGGGCCCTGCTCGGTCTACGGGGAGTGCGTGCCCACCTGCCCGGCGGGCATCCCCCTGGAGGCGATCGCGGCCGCGAACCGCGAGATCCTGCGAGCCGCCTGGCGCGGCCCGGCCCGTGAGGACTGACCAGTCCAACGCAGTCGCTCCGGTGCAGGCGCGTTCCAGGTGGGGACATCAGGACCCGCAGGCCTGCGCGACCGTGAAGTGCTGTTCGCTGCCGGGATTCTCGAGTTCGTCCAGGACGGCGACGGCGAGGTCGGGCGCGGTGATGCGCGAGACGCCATTCGCATCGGTGACCAGCGTCGTCGCGCCGCGCACATAGGCGCCGCTGCGCCCGCCCGGCTCGAACACCGCCGGCGGGCTGAGGTACACCCATCCGGTATAAGGGTGCTGCTGACAGACGTGGTACTGATCGAGGCTGGCCTGCGCGATCGTCTTCCAGGCCTCGGGAACGTAGGTGGAGTCGTCGATCAGCAGCCGGTCTGGGTGGCGCGGGGAGCGCAATGGCGCACTGCCACCGACGACGAGCACCCGTGTGCGATGACGGGCCGCAGTGTCGAGGAAGCCGCGTGTCAACGGTGCGAGTCGGCGCTCCTCACCTGGAGCGAGTCGGATGGTCAGAACGGCGGCGTCGACCTGGGCCAGCACCGCGCCTACCGCGTCGGCATCTGCGACGTCGACGGCCCGCACCATGAGGCGCTCATCGTCAGAGGCAGCCGCGGAAGGGCGCCGGGAGGCCGCGAGGGCCTGATGCCCTCGGGCCATGGCTTCGGAGACGATGGCGCTGCCGGCCATACCGGTGGCGCCGAATACGGCGATCTTCACGATGATGCTTGTCCTTTCTGTTTCGGGGATGGGAGCTGACCGGCGACCATCGCGGTCAGTGCGAGGGCGAAGCCGAGCAGTTGGATCGGGGTGAGGGCTTCACCGGCCATGGCCGCCCCGAGGGCCGCGGCCACCAGCGGGGAGAGCAGGCCCAGCAGCGCAGTGGCCGTCACAGGTAGGCGACGGATGCCGGACAGCCAGATCGTGTAGGACAGCAACGCTCCGATCAGGCCCAGCCAGGCGTAGCCGGTCACAGCCATGCCATCGAGTCCAGGCGGAACGCCGTCGATGAGCAATGCGGGAAGCAGCAGAACAAGGCCTGCGGCGGTCAATTGCCACCCCGCGAGGCTCATGGCGAGGACCCCTTCGGGGCGGCCCCATTTCTTCGTGAGCACGACACCAGTCCCCATCGACGCGGCCGCCGCGAGTCCTGCGAGAACACCGACAGATGACATGGCCGCGCTCGGGCCGAGGACGACGAGCGCGATGCCGATCATGCCCAGCGCGCCCCAGCACACTCTCCACACGGACAGGCTCTCGTGAAGGATGGCCACGGACAGGAACGCGACGATGATCGGTTGAACAGCTCCAAGGGTCGCTGCGACGCCTCCGGGAAGTTGTTGCGCGGCAACGAACAGCAGAGGGAAGAACGCTCCCATGTTCAAGGTCCCGAGCACGAGGCTCCTCCACCACCACGACCCTCTGGGCAGTTGCCGGACGATCATGAGCGCGATGAGTCCTGCGGGGAGCGACCGCATCATGGCTGCGAAGAGGGGATGGCCCTCGGGCAGCATGCGCGTGGTGACGATGTACGTCGTGCCCCACACCATCGGCGCGATCGCGGTCAGTCCCGTCCAGCCCGCACGGCTGACGGTGATCGCCGGCGGGCACGAAGGCGAGGGCGGGTTCGGCGTGGCGGTCATGAAACGAGCATCGGTCGCCCACATCTATGTGTCCAATACATGCTTGTCATGTCAAGAATGAACTGAAATCATGACTGTATGGAACTGCAGCAGATGCGCTACGTCGTCGCCATTGCCGAGGAGAAGAGCTTCACCCGCGCTGCGCAACGATGCTTCGTCGTGCAGTCCTCACTGAGTCACCAGATCAAGGCGCTCGAGCACGAGCTCGGGGTGGCGCTGTTCGCTCGCAACAGCAGGCGCGTCGAACTCACCTCCGCCGGCGAAACATTCCTCGCCCAGGCGCGTGCGAGCCTCGATGCCGCCGAGCGCGCGATCGCCGAAGCCGCTGCGGCGAGCGGGCAGATCCGGGGCACGTTGACCGTCGGCGTGATACCCACCGTCACCGCGATCGATATCCCCGCGGCTCTCGGACGATTCCATCGCGCACACCCGGCCGTGAGGATCAGGCTCCGAAGCGGGGGCAGTCACGAGTTCATCGCCGCGATCAACGCGGGCGATATGGATGCCGCCATTCTCGGCCTGCCCGACGGCGCGCCTCCCAAGGGCGTGAGCACGCGCGTGCTGGCCAGAGAGCGACTCGTCGCCATCGTCGCCGCCGACCATCCGCTTGCCGGTCGCCGCAGGTTGCGGCTGGCGGAACTGGCTGACGAGACCTTCGTGGACTTCCCCGAGGGCACTCCGGGCCGGATCCCCTCCGACCTGGCGTTCCATGCCGCTGGGGTCCATCGTGATGTCGCGTTCGAGGCCATGAGCACCGACCTCATCCTCGATCTGGTGAGACAGGGGCTCGTCGTCACCCTGCTCTCCCCGGCCGTGATCCCCAGCGGCAGCAACGACCTGCGAACGATCCCGGTCTCCGCGGGCCCCATCCGTGCCGAATACCTCGCCTGGAGCGATTTCAACCCCACTCCAGCGGCGACGGCATTCCTCAACGACCTGGCGCCGAGATGACTCACACATCCTCACGCCGAGGTAGACATTTTCCGCCGAGGTAGACGTCGTCTGTGTCTACCTCGGCGGGAAACGTCTACTTCGGCGAGAGCAAGCAGGGGGTTGGCCCCGCCTCAGCCGGGCTTGCGGGCCACCAGCGCGACGCCGGCCATGCTGTCCTCCCAGCGCTGGAAGGTGCGCCGCATGCTCAGCACGCGCGAGCGCAGCTCCTTGTCCCGGGCAACGTTGCGCACGATGCGCAGGGCCCCGCCCAGGCCCTCGTCGCGGATATTACGACTCGCCTTGAGCAGCGCCATGGGGGCGGTGGCGGACCACTCGACCTCGAGCCCCGCCTCCTCCAGCAGACCCTTCCAGGAGGCGACGGTCATGGGGCGGGCGTTGACGTGGATGGCACGGGCCAGGTCCCTGCGCAGCTCGGTGTAGCGGTCCTCGGCGATGTCGTCGGGAGTCACGGCGAGCTCATGGATGGCATAGCGCCCGCCGGGGCGCAGGATGCGGGCGACCTCGGCCACGATGGCGGCCTTGCCCTTGTCGCCCTGCATGGTGAGCATGGCCTCGCCGATGACGACGTCGGCGCTGGCATCGGGCAGGCCGGTCTCGGCCGCCTCGCCCTGGCGCACGCGACCGTGGCGGCCAACGATGGCGGCCACTCTCGTGGCGGCATCGAGGTCGCGGTCGATGCCGGTGTAGGAGGCGGGGCCGGCCTTGATGATCTCAGCGGCGGTGCGCCCCAGGCCGGGGGCCAGCTCGACGACGTCGGAGCCGGGCAGCCCGGCATGCCGGAGCATGTCTGCGGACAGAGCGGCCCCTCCGGGGCGAAGGACGCGTTTGCCGGCGCGGGCCAGGACCCAGTGGCCCGGCGCCTTGGAGATGGGCCGGTCGGCCTCGGGCAGGGGCAGGTCATGCGCATCATCCATGCATGCAGTTTAGCCTCACCTAACTCATTTCATCCACGCCGAGGTAGACGTCGTCGGTGTCTACCTCGGCGACAAGCGAAGGCGACGGCGGCGAGTGGGGCGGCGGGATCGGCCCAGCCGGTCAGACCCGGGCGACCTGGTCCAGGCTGGGCACGCCGACGCGGGTGGCCGGGTAGTACTCGTCGTCGTGCTGACGGCGGTGCATGGCCACGTAGTGGCGCTCGGTGGAGCCGTTGTAGACCTGGCGAGGCCGGCCGATGCGCTTGGCGGGGTCGGCGATCATCTCGCGGTACTGGGCGATCCATCCGGGCAGGCGCCCCAGGGCGAACAGCGGGGTGAACATCTTGGTGGGGAAGCCCATGGCCTGGTAGATCAGCCCGGTGTAGAAGTCCACGTTGGGGTAGAGCTTGCGTGAGACGAAGTAGTCGTCGGACAGGGCAACCTCCTCCAGCTCCATGGCGATGTCCAGCTTGCGGTCCCCCTCGCCGCCGCCCAGGCGACTCAGGACATCGTGGGCGGTCTCCTTGACGATGGCGGCGCGCGGGTCGTAGTTCTTGTAGACGCGGTGGCCGAAGCCCATGAGGCGCACCCCGTCCTCCTTGTCCTTGACCTTGCGGACGAACTCCGCGGTAGACATCCCCGAGGTCTGGATCATGTCCAGCATGCGCAGCACCGCCTCATTCGCCCCGCCGTGCAGCGGCCCGGATAGGGCGCCCACGCCCGCGGCCACGGAGGCGTACATGTTGGCGTCCGAGGAGCCCACGAGGCGCACGGTGGAGGTCGAGCAGTTCTGCTCGTGGTCGGCGTGGAGGATGAGCAGCATGTCCAGGGCGCGCACGACGGCCGGGTCGATGTCGTAGGACTGGTAGGGCATGCCGAAGGTCATGCGCAGGAAGTCCTCGACATAGCCGCTCTTGGGGTCGGGGTAGAGCAGGGGCAGTCCGATGGCGCGCCGGGCGATGTAGCTGATCATCGTGGGCATCTTGGCCAGCAGCAGGATGGTGGCCAGCTCGCGCTCGTAGGGGTCGTGCGGGTTGAGGGTGTCCTCGTAGTAGGTGGCCAGGCCCGCGATCCCGGCCTGGAGGATGGCCATGGGGTGCCCCGAGGAGGGGAAGGAGGTGAAGAAGGAGCGGAAGTCCTCGTGCAGGAGGCGGTGACGGGAGATGCGCCGCTCCATGCGCTCGAAGGACTCCTGGTCGGGCAGCTCGCCGTAGATGAGAAGGTAGGCGACCTCGGCGAAGGTCGAGGACTTGGCCAGCTCCTCGATGGGGTAGCCGCGGTAGCGCAGGATGCCGGCGGCGCCGTCGATGTAGGTGATCTCGGAGGTGCACGAGGCGGTGTTGGTGAAGCCCGGGTCGAGGGTGACCAGACCAGTGGCCCCCAGGAGCTTGCTCACCCCCAGGCCGTCAGAGCCGTCGGTGGCGAGGGTGCGGGGCAGCTCCAGGCTGGTGCCGTCAACGGACAGCAGGCCCGGGCCATCCGCGGAGCCGACGGCGTCATCAGGCCCCTGACCGGGCTGCTCGGCGGGCACGGTGCTGGGGGTGCTCGTCATGGTCTCTCCTTGCTCGCCGGCTCGGGGCCGGCCGCTGGGGCCTGCGCCGAGTGGGCAGGCGGCCGACGTCGTCCCCGGGGTCCTGCATCCGGGGCATCGGCCCTACTCTACGGGCTCGCCCCTGGTGCTCGCGCACCGTCTCATCCCACCCCTGAGTCCCCCTCACTCCCCTGACTCCGCCTCACTCCGCCAATTTGCGTGAGTTCGTACTTTTCCGGGCCCGGAAAAGTACGAACTCACGCAAATTGGCGGAGTGAGGGGTTAGAGGACGCCGCGCAGGGTGTAGCGCAGCTCGAGGCGCCCGGCGGGCAGGCAGTGCTCGGGATGGGTGCGCGAGCCCCAGGAGTCATCCCCGCCCACGCCGCGGCGCATGAGGGCCGGGCGCAGGACCGTGCGGTCCGAGGCCCCCAGCTCATGGGCGTGCGGCGCGGCCTCCACCTCCCAGGGCGTCCAGGGCAGGGCGGAGAACTCCATGGGCGCGCCCGGCTCGCACTCCACGCGCAGGCCCAGCCCCCGCTCATCGCGAACCTCGGCCCAGCGCACCCCCGTGCGGCTGCCCGCCTCCTGGGGGTTGAGATAGGCGGTCAGCTGCTCATCGACCCGCCCGGAGTAGACGCCCAGCCGGGCGCCACCGCGCCGGTCCACGTAGCACTCCTGGGGGCCCTCCCCGTACCAGGTGAGGCGATCCAGGGAGCCGGGGACCTGAAGCAGGGTGGAGAACTCGGGCAGGTCGGGCACCTGCCCCGCGGGCTCAAGGACCTGGTGGACCTCGATCCTGCCATCACCGAAGACCCGGTAGGACATCGAGCAGGTCGAGCCCGCCAGCCCCGCCAGCTCGTAGTCGAAGCCGACCTCCACCCAGTCCTCGCCCTGCTCGACCCGCGGCTGGCTCCCGTTCACCGGCCGGGAGTAGCGGCTGGCCAGCTGCCAGGCCCCCTCCTCGAAGGGCCCGCCGTATCCGCGCTCATTGGCCGTGGGCGCATGCCAGAAGCAGGGGCGCACCCCGGCGCGCAGCAGCTCATTACCGCCCAGGCGGCTCACCCCGTAGCGGTAGGAGCTCAGGTCCCCGCTCAGCCGGGAGAAGATCGCCTCGAAGCGCTGGCCGCGCACCCCGATGTTGTGCGCCCCCATGATGAGTTCGGGGGCGCTGCGCGCCTCCAGCGCCGGCCCGCTGACGGCGAAGGGCTCGGCCTGCGGGCCCGCCACCTCGACCACCGCCTGATCCCAGGCCGTCTCATGGCCCGCCGGCGCCCAGGACTCGGCCCAGCGCAGATGGAAGGAGACCGTCACCGCGTACTCCCCGGGGCGCCCGGGGATGCTCACCGGCAGCGGATAGCTCACGGACTCCCCCGGGGCGACGTCGGTGTCCACCACCGCCCGCTCTAGGACCCGACCCTCCTGGGCCAGGGTCACCACGCACTCGAAGGCCCCCGAACCGGTGAACAGCATCCGATTGGTCACCGTGAAGGTGTCCCGGCCCACCTGGGCGCTCAGGCCCTGATAGAGGTGGGCGACCTCCTGGACCTTGGGCGAGGGCGAGTGATCGGCGAAGAAGATGCCGTTGCCGCAGAAGTCCCCGTCATGGGGGGCCTCCCCGCAGTCGCCCCCATAGCCGTAGAAGGGCGCCCCCGACCGGCTCCGCATCGAGATCGCCTGGTCGGCGAAGTCCCAGATGAAGGCGCCCTGGAACAGGGGGTCGCGCTCGGCCAGCTCCAAGTAGCGGTCCACCGCCCCGAAGGAGTTGCCCATGGCATGGGCGTACTCGCACAGGATGAAGGGCTTGTCGCGGTGGTCGGCCAGGAAGGCCTCGACGTCGGCGGCCCGGGTGTACATCTGGCTCTCCACATCGGAGGTCGTGGGCTGGCGCCGGTCGTGGAAGACGCCCTCGTAGTGGACGGGGCGGGTGGGGTCCAGCTCGCGCAGCAGATCCGCCATGTCCCGGATCACGGTGCCGCCGTAGGACTCGTTGCCGCAGGACCACATGATGATCGAGGGGTGGTTCTTGTCCCGCTCGCACATGGAGCGGGCCCGGTCCAGCACGGCGGCTCGCCACTGGGGCCGGTCCCCGGGCACGGCGTCGGCAGGCTCGGCCCTGCCCCACAGGATCGGCTCCCAGCTGCCATGGGTCTCCAGGTTGGCCTCGTCGATGACGTAGAGGCCGTAGCGGTCGCACAGCTCGTAGAGGAAGGAGTTGTTGGGGTAGTGGGAGGTGCGCACGGCGTTGACATTGGCGCGCTTGAGGGCGATGAGGTCGGCCTCGGTGCGCTCGCGGTCCATGACGCGCCCCTGCTCGCCGAACTCGTGGCGGTTGACGCCCTTGAAGACGACCCGCTCCCCGTTGATGCGCAGCACTCCGTCCTCGATGCCGAAGCGCCTCAGGCCCACGGCCTGGGGCACGTACTCGGTGCGGCTGCCCGCGGCGTCGCGCACCTCGATGCGCAGGTCGTAGAGGTGGGGGTCCTCGCTGCTCCACAGGCGGGGGGCCAGGACGGTGGCGACCAGGGCGCCCTCGCCCTGGGGGCGCAGCTCGCCGACGCCGTCGAGCACGGCGCGCACGGTGCCCTGGCCCCACAGCCGGGTCTCCAGACGCACGGTGGCGGTGGCCAGATCAGGGCTGACCTCGGTGGTCACCCGCAGGTCCTCCAGGTGGACGGCGGGAACCCGGCGCAGCAGCACGGAGCGGAACAGGCCGGAGAAGCGGTAGAAGTCCTGGTCCTCGAGCCAGGAGGCGGCGCTCCACTTGTCCACGCGCAGGGCCAGGCGGTTGGTGCCGGGGCGCACGGCGGGGGTCAGGTCGAACTCGGCGGGGGTGAAGGAGTCGGTGGAGAAGCCGATGTAGTGGCCGTTGAGCCAGACGGCCACACTGGACTCGGCGCCCTCCAGGCGCAGGATGAGCCGCTCACCCTCGGGCAGGGGGGCCAGGGCGACGTCCTTGATATAGGTGGCCACCGGATTGTGGCGCTGGGGCGCCTGCCCCGGCTCCAGGGCCTCATGGCCGTCCCAGGGGTACTGCACATTGGCGTACTGGGGACGATCGTAGCCGTGGAGCTGGATGTGGGCGGGGACGCGGATGTCGTCCCAGTCCCTGGCATCGAAGTCCTCGGCCTGGAAGCCGGTGGGGACCTGGGAAGGGTTCTTGGCGACGGCGATCTTCCACGCCCCGTCCAGGCTGACCTCGAAGCTGGAGCGGCCCAGGGCCGCCTCGGCCTCGTCTGCGTACCAGAGGTGATCGGAGTGGGCGGGCAGGCGGTTCTCGGCGAAGAACTCCGGGTCTGCCAGGCGTGCGGGGTCGAAGTCGGCGCGGGCGGTGCTGGCAGTGTCAGCAGTGCTAGCGGTGTCAGCGGTGTTAGCGGTGTCGGTCATGTCTCGGCTCCCAAGATGCGGGGACGGCGGGCCGCGGGTCCCGGCGGCCACCGTGGCCGATCCGGGATGGCGATGACCCTCTCCGATTGAGACCATCGCGCAGCGGCATGGCAACGTTATCACAAGAGGATCTCCTCGTGTCCCGCGAGCAGGAGGATGAGATCGGTGCGCCAGCCATCGGCGACGTGCACGGGCGGCGCGCGCGGGCCGACGCGCATGGGCCGGAGCCGCCACTCGCCGGGGATGAGACCGCCGACCGGCTGAGCCGGTGAGTGCCGGCCGGCGCGCACCGGTCGAGGAGCCTCCCGCACGGCAATGCGAGCCGGATCGTGAGACAACCCGGGCCGGAGCCTTGGGAGCGCCCTCGCCGGCGGCTCAGGGCAGCCGGTAGGACAGGCCGTCGTCGGTGGCGATGAGGCCATCGGCCAGGAGTCCGGCCAGGGCCCGATCGGGCTGATCGGGATCGCGCCCCTGACTGGCCCCGCCGGCCGCGGCCAGGAGGGCCCCGGCCTCCACGGCCCGCCCCAGCGGCGCGCTGCGCAGGACCGCCATGATGAGGCCGCGGGCCTGGCGGTCGGTGCCCGCCCAGGCCTGGGTGCGGCGCCTGCCCGCATGGGCATCGGGCGGCTGCCCGGCCGCCAGCCAGGCGCAGCGCTCGCGCCAGGGGCAGGCCGCGCAGTGCGGCTGACGAGCCGTGCACACCAGGGCTCCCAGCTCCATGACGGCCACCGACCACCGGGCGGCCGTGCCGTCGTCCGGGGGCAGGAGGGCCGCGGCGCGCTCGCGCTCGGCCCGGCTCAGGCTCGGTGCGGGCAGGGCCTGGCCGCCGACCGCCCGGGCCAGGACCCGGCGCACATTCGTGTCCAGCGCCAGGGCGCGGCGCCCATGGGCGAAGGCCATCACCGCCCCGGCGGTGTACTCCCCCACCCCGGGCAGGGCCATGAGGGCCTCGCGGTCGCAGGGCAGCTCGCCGTCGTGCTCGGCGACGACGACGCCGGCGCACTCCTGAAGGCGCAGGGCGCGCCGGGGATAGCCCAGGCGCCCCCAGGCCCGCAGCACCTCGGCGGTGGGAGCGGCGGCGAGCTCGCCGGGACCGGGCCAGCGGCGCATCCACTCGCGCCATGCCGGCTCCACCCGAGCCACCGGCGTCTGCTGGCTCATGACCTCGCTGACCAGGACGGCCCAGGGCGTGGTGCCGGGCCGGCGCCAGGGCAGGGGCCTGGCGTGATCGCGGTACCAGTCGATCACCGACTGGGCCGACGGCGCCTGGGTCATGGCGTTATCCTCCTGGCGGGTCGTCTCAGGGCGGGGCCGCGTCAGGCTACATCCCGCCGGCGCCAGATCGGGCTCGCCGGATCGGGCGCCGAGCCAGGGCGGGGACACCGCCCCGGCCCGGGACATCCCTGGACGCCGCCCAGCCCCTCCCCTGGCTGGCCGCCGCCCAGCCCCTCCCCCGGGCCCCGGGGGCCGGGCGGGGATGTCGGGCTGGCCGGACATCGCACCGGCCTGCCAGCAGGATGGGGGACGCGTCCCGGGGGCCACCACAATGCTGCCATGACCACCGCCACGAGCACTGCCACGACCACCGCCACTGGCTCCCGCGCCTCCCGCCTGAGGGGCACGGCTCGGCGCACCGCCGTCAGCGCCCTCTACCTGCTGGCCGCCTGGCCGCTCCACCTGGGGCTGTTCATCGCCGTCGTCACTCTCACCGCCCTGGGCGCCTCCACCGCGCTGCTCGGCGGGGTGGGGCTGGTGGTCCTCATCGTCAGCATCATGCTGGCGCGGCTGGCGGCGGCGGCGCAGCGGTGGGTCAATGCGACGCTCACCGGCCGCCCGGCCCCGGGCGTCGCCTATCTTCCCTCCGATCCGCAGGACTCCGCGCTCAGGCGCATCCTGGCCCCCTTGCGCGACCCGCAGTCCTGGCGCGATGCGCTGTGGGCTGTCACGGGCTTCCCCGTGTCCCTGCTGACCTGGTCCGTGACCGTCATATGGGTCTCGGCCGGCATGTCCGCGATGGTGGCGCCGTTCCTGGAGTACCTCGAGTACCGGACGCAGGAGGCAGCCCCCAACTCCGGGACAGTCTCCGTGATCGGATACGGAGGTCTGGGCGAGCTGCTGGCCCCATCCCACCCGCATCTGGCCGATGTGGTCGTCACCATGGCACTGGGGGCGTTCTGCATCCTCAGCGCACCCGTCGTCCTGCAGGGGCTGGCCCGCATGCAGATGGGCTACGCCGAGCTGCTGCTCTCGCGCCAGGCGCGCGACCGCGAGCAGATCCTGGGCCTGCGGGCCTCGCGTCACGCCGCCCGCTCGGCGGAGGCCGACTCTCTGCGCCGTCTGGAGCGCGACCTGCATGACGGCCCTCAGCAGGGCCTGGTGCGCCTGGGCATGGACCTGGCCCGCGCCAAGCGGCACGCCGCCACCGACCCCGCCAAGACCCAGGAGATCCTGGATGCGACCATCGCCCAGACCCAGGAGACCCTTCTGGAGCTGCGCCGGCTCTCCCGGGGGATCGCCCCTCCCGTGCTCGTGGACCGGGGCCTGGAGGCCGCCATCATGGAGGCCTGCGCGCGCTCGATCGTGCCGGTGACGGTCAGCGCCAGTCTGCCCTCCTCGCCTCCCCCTCCCATGCACGCGGCCTCGGCCGCCTACTTCGTGGTCTCCGAGGCCCTGGTCAATGTCAACAAGCACTCCGGGGCCACGCAGGCCGGCGTGACGGTCAGCGCCCAGGAGGGCGCACTGCGCGTGGCGATCACCGATAATGGCGCCGGCGGGGCCTGCGCGGCCAAGGGCCATGGCCTGGACGGACTCATCCAGCGCCTGGCGGGCGTGGAGGGAACGCTGAGCATCGACTCCCCCGTCGGGGGGCCCACGACCATTGAGGCGGTGATCCCGTGCGAGTCCTGATCGCCGATGATTCCGTGCTGCTGCGCGAGGGCCTGACCATGATCCTGGCCGACGAGGGCCACGAGGTGGTCGCAGGGGTGGGCACCGGCGAGGAGCTGGTGACCCGCTGCCTGGAGTTGCGCCCCGACCTGACCATCAGCGACATCCGCATGCCTCCCTCCCATAGCGATGAGGGCCTGCGCGCCGCCATGCGCATCCGCGACCAGTGGCCCCAGGCCCCCATCCTGCTGCTGAGCCAGTACGTCGTGCTGTCCTATGCCACCGAGCTGCTCTCCAGCGGATCCGGCTTCATCGGCTACCTGCTCAAGGATCGGGTGACCGATCTCGACTCCTTCCTCGAGGCGGTTGAGCGCGTGGCCTCGGGCGGCATGGTCCTGGACCCGGAGGTGGTGGCCCAGATGATGGGCAGGGCGCAGGACCCGGTGGCCTCACTGACCCCGCGCGAGCGCGAGGTCCTCGAGCACATGGCCCAGGGCCGCACCAACGCCGGCATCGCCGAGGCGCTCGTGGTCACCGAGGGGGCGGTGGAGAAGCACATCCAGCGCATCTTCCTCAAGCTCGGGCTTCACGCCGACGCCGAGGTCCACCGCCGCGTCGCCGCGGTCCTGGCGCTGCTCGGGGCGCCCCGGACCGGCTGAGGGCCCGGGCGCCTGACCTCACAGCTGCAGCAGCATGCGGGTGTTGCCCAGGGTGTTGGGCTTGACCCGGGCCAGGTTGAGGAACTCGGCCACGCCGTCGTCATGGGAGCGGACCATCTCGGAGAACACGTCGGTTCCCACCGGGGTCCCCGAGATGGGCTTGAAGCCGTGGCGGCTGAAGAAGTCCACCTCGAAGGTCAGGCAGAACAGTCGCTGCAGGCCCAGCGCCCGGGCCCGGCCGATCAGCTCGCCCAGGATCGCCGAGCCCACTCCCCTGCCCAGGTGATCGGGGTGCACCGCCAGGGTGCGCACCTCGGCGATGTCGTCCCACATGACGTGCAGCGCCCCGCATCCCACGATGGAGTGCATGGAGCGCGGCCCGGCTGTGGCCGCATCCTCGGCCACGATGAACTCCTGGATGTCCTCGAAGTAGGAGATGAGGTCCTTGGCGATGAGGATCCGCTGGTCGGAGTAGGGGCGCACGAGGTCGGCGATCGCCCTGGCATCGGCCGGGCGCGCACTGCGCAGCACCGTGGCGACGTCGGGCTGGCTCATCTCGGTCCTTCCGGTTGGCACCCGCGCATCCTGCCACGCCGACGCCGTCAGGGACGAACATCGCCTCCCACCCCCGGGCGGTGCTCAGGGAGCATGCGGGTCAGCATCGCGGCATCGCGGCATCGGCTCGGGGCGCCCCCGGGGGCGCCCCGGGGGCGCCCCCGGGGCCTACAGGCGCTCATGACGGGCGCCGGGGCCGACAAGGTCGAGGACCGCGCGGGCGGTGGCGTCGTCGACCACCAGGTCGGTGACCACGCGCGCCCGCAGGGCCGCCAGCAGGGCACTGGCCTTGGCGGGGCCCGCCACGCACAGGCGCCGCGGGATGCGCGCCAGCTGGGCGGGAGTCGGGCCGGTGGCCCGGGCGTTGAGGGCGATGTCCCGCCACGAGCCATCGGCCCTCAGCAGCACCGTGCACACATCCCCCACCACGCCCTCGCGCCGCAGCATCGCCCGGTCGGCGCTACTGAGATGCCCGCCCTCGTAGACCTGGGAGGGCAGCGAGCCCTCCAGGGAGCCCACGCCGAAGACCGCCAGGCGCACGCCGCTCACCAGCTCCAGGACCCGTCGCACGGAGCGCTCGGACCACATGGCCTCCCGGGTCTCGACATGATCGAAGAAGGCCGGAACCGGGAAGGCGACGACCCGCGCCCCCAGCGACTCGCCGATGCGCGAGAGCACCTCGCCGGCGCCCGGCCCCAGGACCGGATCGGTGGCCCCGTTGAGCTGGACGACGGTCAGCTCGGGGATGGGGCGGGCGGACAGGGCATCGGCGACCTGGGACATGGTGGTCCCCCAGGCCACCCCGACCAGGCGGCCGCCCTTATCACCCCTGTCGCCCCTGTCGCCCCGCTCCTGGCCCTGCGGCTCCAGGGCCTCGATGAGCTCGACCATCCGCGCCGCGGCCACCCCGGCGACCTGCCGGAGTCGGTGGATCTCCGTGGACCCCTCCCGCACCGGCACGATCTGGGCGCGCACCCCGAACATCGCGCCGAATCGGGCCTCCATGCTGCCCGCGCCCGGAGGGGTGACCTCGATGCGCACGATCCCGGTGCGCCGGGCGCGGTCCAGCAGGCGCGAGACCGTGGAGCGCGAGACTCCCAGGTGATGGGCGATGACCTCCATGGTCTCGCCCTGGAGGTAGTACAGGGAGGCGGCCTCATAGGCCCGTTGCGCGACCCCCGAGTCCTCACTCCCGCGGTCCAGGGCCGCGGTGGGCTCGATGACCATGTTCCTCCCCTCACACATCAGTTCTGCACGTTCGTGCAGACGGCTTGATCATTCTTCCACACAGGAGAACAGTTGCGCATATCAGCGCCAGCCAGCCGCACAGGAGCGACCATGCCAAGCCCGCAGACCTCCACCAGCACTCTATCCCCCGGCACCCGCGGAACCGCGCTCAACGCCCCCCAGCGCACCTCAGCACTGGAGGCCATGGCAAGCGATGAGGGCCTGGACGTCCTCGTCGTCGGCGGAGGCGTGACCGGCGCCGGCATCGCCCTGGACGCCGCATCCCGCGGCCTGCGCACCGGTATCGTCGAGATGGGCGACTGGGCGGCGGGCACCTCCTCCTACTCCTCCAAGCTCGTCCACGGCGGGCTGCGCTACCTCTACCAGCTCAACTTCGCCCTGGTGCACGAGGCCCTGACCGAGCGCGGCCGCCTGCTGACCACCACCGCCCCCCACCTGGTCAAGGCCCAGCCCTTCCTATGGCCGCTCAAGCACCACTACGAGCGCAGCTACTCCGCCGTGGGAGTGGGCATGTACGACGCCCTGGCCCTGGCCGGCGCCCGCGGGCACAAGACCGTCCCCATCCAGCAGCACCTGGGCAAGAAGGGCACCTCCGCCCTGGCCCCCGCCCTGGACGTCACCGACCTGGCCGGGGCGATCCGCTTCTACGACGCCCGCGTGGACGACTCGCGCCTGGTCATCGACCTGGTGCGCACCGCAGTGGGCCTGGGCGCCCATGCCGCCAACCGCACCAGGGTGACCGGCTTCCTGAAGAACGAGCGCGGCCACGTCACCGGCGCCTCGGTCACCGACCTGGCCACCGGCCGTCAGCTGGAGATCCGCGCCACGCGCACCATCAACGCCACCGGCGTGTGGACCGAGGAGACCCAGGACCTGGCCACCGAGGCCGGGGGCCTGAAGGTCCTGGCCTCCAAGGGCATCCACATCGTCGTGCCCCGCCAGGCCATCGACGCCGAGACCGGCATCTTCCTGCGCACCGAGAAGTCCGTCCTGTTCATCATCCCCTGGCCCGACTACTGGGTCATCGGCACCACGGACACCCCCTGGGACCAGGACGTGGCCAAGCCCGTGGCCACCAGCGCCGACGTCGACTACGTCCTGGACCACGCCAACTCCGTGCTGACCCGCCCCATCGGGCGCGAGGACATCATCGGGGTCTACGCGGGCCTGCGCCCCCTGCTCCAGCCGCGCCTCAAGCCCGGCGCCAAGGCCGCCTCCACCAAGGTCTCCCGGGAGCACACCGTCACCCGCCTGGCCCCGGGCCTGACCGCGATCGCCGGGGGCAAGCTGACCACCTACCGGGTCATGGCGGTCGACGCCGTCGACCACGCCCTGGGCGAGAGCCTGGCCCGCTCCCACCCCTCGGCCACCGCCGACCTGCCCCTGGTGGGGGCCGAGGGCTACCACGAGCTGGCCGCGCGGGCCGGTGACATCGCCCGGGCGCGCGACTGGACCCTGGCCCGGGTCACCCACCTCCTGGACCGCTACGGCTCGGAGACGCCCGAGCTGCTGGCCGCCATCGACGCCGACCCCTCCCTGGGCGAGGCGCTGGGAGAGGCCCCCGAGTACCTGCGCGTCGAGGTCGCCTGGGCGGTGACCCATGAGGGCGCCGAGTCCCTGGAGGACGTCCTGACCCGGCGCGTGCGCCTGGACCTGTCGCGGCGCGACCGCGGCCTGGGGGCGGCCGAGGAGATCTGCGCGATCATGGCCCCCCTGCTGGGCTGGGACGATGCGGAGATCGCGGCCCAGAGAACGGCCTACGCCAAGCGCGTGGCGGATATGGCCGCCGCCGAGGCCGAGGCCACCGACGCCGCCGCCGTCGCTCACGTGGAGCGGCCCATCTAAGACCCGCCCGGTGGGATAGGCTCTGCGCCGGCCCGCCGGGCGCACCGGGCGCTCATCGCCCCCTTGCCCGAGGCTCAGCCTCAACACCTCACGCCCGGGCCCCAGGCCCCCCACACGCACGACGACGTGCAGAAAGCGAGTTGTCCATGGCTCCATCACTGGCTCAGATCCTCGTCTCGGAGGTCTTCGGGACCTTCCTGCTCATCCTGCTGGGCTGCGGAGTCGTGGCAGGCGTCGTCCTGCCCGCCTCGAAGTCCAAGGACAGCGGGTGGATCGTCATCACCCTGGGCTGGGGCCTGGCCGTGTTCGTGGGCGTCTACGCCGCCTATGCCACGGGGGCCCACCTCAACCCCGCCGTGACCGTGGGCCTGGCGGTGGCCGGCCGCGATCTGGCGGAGGGCGTGCCCGCCTCGGGCGGGGCCATTGCCACCTACCTGGCGGCGCAGATGCTCGGCGCCTTCCTGGGTGCGACCGCGGTGTGGCTGACCTACAAGAAGCAGTTCGACCAGGAGGCGGAGCCGGCCGCCAAGCTCGGCGTGTTCTCCACCGGTCCCACCGTGCGCTCCTACGGCTGGAACCTCGTCACCGAGGCCTTCGCCACCTTCGTGCTGGTCGGCTGGGTCCTCTTCTCGGGCAAGACCCCCTCCCAGCTCGGCCCGCTGGCCGTGGCCCTGGTGGTGGTGGCCATCGGCCTGAGCCTGGGAGGCCCCACCGGCTACGCCATCAACCCGGCCCGCGACCTGGGGCCGCGCATCGCCCACGCCGTCCTGCCGATTCCCGGCAAGGGCGGCTCCGACTGGGGCTACTCCTGGGTTCCTGTGGCCGGGCCGCTCCTGGGCGCCGTCGCCGCCGGACTCATCGTCCCCAACCTGGCGGGCCTGTTCTGAGCGCATCCGCGCCCGGGCCCTGCCCGCCCCCTACGACCGCCCTCACGACGCCGTGAAAGGACACAACCATGACCGACAAGAAGTACGTCCTGTCCATCGACCAGGGAACCACCTCATCGCGAGCCATCCTCTTCGACCACTCCGGGACGATCATCGCGGTCGATCAGAAGGAGCATGAGCAGATCTTCCCGCGCGCCGGCTGGGTGGAGCACGACCCGAAGGAGATCTGGGACAACACCCGTGCCGTGGTGGCCGGGGTGCTGTCCAAGGCGGAGATCAACCGCCACGAGATCGCCGCGGTGGGCATCACCAATCAGCGCGAGAGCGCGGTGGTGTGGGACAAGACCACCGGCGAGCCCGTGTACAACGTCATCGTCTGGCAGGACACCCGCACCCAGGCCATCTGCGACCGCCTGGCGGGGGACGAGGGCCCCGACAAGTACAAGGACCGTGTGGGCCTGGGCCTGGCCACCTACTTCTCCGGCCCCAAGGTGACCTGGATCCTGGAGAACGTCGAGGGCGCCCGCGAGCGCGCCGAGGCGGGCGACCTGCTCATGGGGACCATGGACACCTGGGTGCTGTGGAACCTGACCGGCGGGGTGTCCGGAGGCGTTCACGCCACCGATGTCACCAATGCCTCGCGCACGATGCTCATGAACATCGACACCCTGGACTGGAACGAGGAGATCTGCGCGGATATGGGCATCCCCATGTCCATGCTCCCCGAGATCAAGCCCTCGGCCGGGGAGTTCGGCAGGGGCCGCAAGAACGGCCTGCTCGTGGACACCCCGATCTCCGGCATCCTGGGCGACCAGCAGGCGGCGACCTTCGGGCAGGCCTGCTTCGAGGTGGGACAGGCCAAGAACACCTACGGCACCGGCTGCTTCATGCTCATGAACACCGGCACTACGCCGGTGCGCAGTGACAACGGCCTGCTGACCACCGTGTGCTACCAGATCGGGGATGAGCCCGCCGTCTACGCCCTGGAGGGCTCCATCGCGGTTGCCGGCTCCCTGGTGCAGTGGCTGCGCGACAACCTGGGGATCATCACCGATTCCAAGGACATCGAGGCGCTGGCCGCCTCGGTGGATGACAACGGCGGGGCCTACTTCGTGCCCGCCTTCTCCGGCCTGTTCGCCCCGCACTGGCGGCCCGATGCCCGCGGCGCCCTGGTGGGGCTGACCCGCTACGTCAACAAGGGCCACATCGCCCGGGCGGTCGAGGAGTCCACCGCCTTCCAGACCCGCGAGGTCCTGGAGGCCATGAACGCCGACTCCGGTCAGGCCCTGACCGAGCTCAAGGTCGACGGCGGCATGACGCGCGATGAGCTGCTCATGCAGTTCCAGGCCGACCAGGTCGGCGTGCCGGTGGTGCGCCCCCAGGTCACCGAGACCACGGCCCTGGGCGCCGCCTACGCGGCGGGCATCGCGGTGGGCTTCTGGTCGGGGACCCAGGACGTCATCGACAACTGGGCCGAGGGCAAGCGCTGGCAGCCGGCCATGGATGAGGCCGAGCGCGATCGCCTCTTCCGCAACTGGAACAAGGCCGTGGCCCGCACCCTGGACTGGGTGGACGACGACGTCGTGGAGTGAGCCCGGCTCTGATCCGCCCCCATCTCGGCCTCCCCGGAGGGCACCCGGCGCCATGGTGCCCTCCGGGGAGTCTGCTATCCGTGCGTCTCACTGCGGCCAGCGCGGCCAGCGCAGCCGGCGCGGCCGGCGCCCGCCTCAGGACAGGGACAGCGCCCAGCTGAGCAGGCCGCCGATGGCCAGGTAGGGGCCGAAGGCGATGGAGTCCTTCCGGCCTGCCCGTCCCAGGGCCAGGAGCCCCAGCGCCGCGAGCCCGCCCAGGACGAAGCCCAGCATGAGGGCCGTGACCAGGGACCAGGCGGAGGCGTGGCCCAGCCACAGTCCCAGGACGCCGATGAGCTTGGCATCGCCCAGGCCCATCCCCGTGGGCAGGAGGCACAGGACCACCATGACCGCCATCCCGGCGCATGCTGTTCCCAGGGCGGTCCCGGCGGGCCTCAGCGCCTGGCTCCACGACTCGCCCGTGGCCAGGGCCCAGGCGCATCGGATGAGGATCGTGCCCGCCAGCCACAGGGCCGCCCAGCCCAGCAGGCGGTTGGGCAGCCGGTGGCTGAGGGCATCGACGCTGCAGGCCACGGCCAGGATCGTCACGGTCGGCAGCGCGACGGCGGTTGAGGCGATCGCATCGAGGCGCCAGCCCCACCAGGCCGTGATGGCGCAGCACGCGCCTGCCAGCAGGCCCTGGGTCAGGGGGCTGAGCAGCCCGAGGCGGCGGATCCGCATGCCGCCCTGGCGCGAGACCAGCTCGCCCAGGTAGGCCCGGGCGAAGCCCGATAGCGGCCCGGCGGCTCCAAGCACGCAGGCTGTGGCGATGGCGAGCAGAAGGGCGGCGTCAGTCATGGCAGTGGTCGTGTCGCATGGCCGGGTGCGGCTGTCTCAGGGCCCGTGCCGGCAGGCCCCGGCGCTGCGGCCCGGGCTCAGGCATCCACCACGGGGATATCGGTCAGGCGCGCGGACAGGGCCCGGCCGTGGGCATTGTCCCCGCCGGGCAGGTCCAGGATCACGGTGTCCTGGCCCGTGTCCCGCCAGATCACGGGCACTCGCCAGGGCTCCTCGCCCGGCTCCAGCGGGGGCTTGGCGCTGTTGGACAGCACCCACCGCCCGCTGGTGGGGGCCGCGTAGTCGGCGGTGAGGTGGCGCTGCTCGCCGTCGATCAGGGTCAGGTTGTAGACGCCCTGGGACAGGGTGCGCCAGCGCAGGGTCTGCCACACCGGGGGCAGCATGAAGGCACCCACCTGCCAGTCGACCCTCTGGGGGCAGGACAGTTCCAGGACCCCCACGAGGAAGCTCCCCACCCGCAGCACGCGCTCCATGGACAGGCGCACGCTCAGATCCCCGACCGTGACCTCCACCCCCGCCGGCCCCTTGCCACTGGGCCCCACGGCATCGGGCATATCTGGCCCGGACTCCACCGGGGTGGGCGCGGCGCTGCCGGGATCGGCGGGGGTCACGGCGATCTCCACCCTGCGGTTGATGGCACTGCCCTGCTCGGCCTCATTGGGCACGCGCAGCGCCGTGGCGCCCTTGCCGGTGGCTGAGACCTTCCAGCCCGACAGGTCGGCAGACTCCTTCAGTCGCGCCTCCACCGCCTGGGCGCGCTGCTCCGCCAGGGCCTCGTGGGCCGAGGAGTCCACATGCCCGGTGATGGTCAGCTCACCGCCCGCGGGATAGCGCTTGAGCAGGGCCACCACGCGTGCGATCGCGGCATCGGCCCGCGGATCCAGGCTGACCGACTCCCCCGGGAAGGCCACTCCCCCGGTCAGTGTCACCGTGGTCGACTCCATCCCGGTGCTGGTGTCGGAGGCGTCGTCGTGGGCGATGGACAGCGCCCCGATCCCGAAGGGCCCCGGCTCGTCGACATCCAGGGAGGAGCGCGAGACCAGGGCCCCCGCCTCGAAGGGGGCCTGTGAGGCCCCGACCACCGGGATCCCCGTGATCACCCCCATGCTCGGCAGCTCCAGCTCCACGCTCGTGGCCCCCGTGGCGGCCGCGAAGATGGGGAAGACCTCCAGCGGCGCGTCCTTGCTCAGCTCGGTGGCGAAGTGCTTGTTCCCGGTCTCCAGCTGGGGGAAGGCCAGCCCCTGGGCCAGGCTGAGGGCGCGGATGGCCCGCATCGTGCCGGTGGCGTCCTTGGTGTCGAAGGCGCCGGCCAGGCTCACCGGCGTGGTGGACTGCGTGGAGAAGGCCAGGCGCACCACCATGTAGCTCCCCGAGATGATGGCAGGCCCGGCCTCCACCGTCACCGGCACGCCCAGGTAGCCGGTGGCCAGGCTCACCGCGCCCGGCGTGGCCGAGGCGGTGGCCTCCCCCGAGCCCCCCTCCGCCAAGGAGCAGGCGGACAGGCCCCCCAGCCCGGTTAGGGCTGAGGCGAGAAGGGCATGACGACGGGACACCAGCACAAGGGACCTCCTTGAGGGAACAGCGGCAGGGCCCCACCTTAGCGCCGCCGCCCTGCGCGCGGGGCGCGTGTCACCGGGTCGGTTGAGCCACAGCCCGCCGCGCCCGCCCCTACTGCTCCCAGGTGATGACCACGCGCCGGTTGGCGGCCTGGGCCTGCTCGTCGACGCTGCCGTCCTCGCGGGTCTCGGGCTGGGCCGGCTCGGTCTCGCCCTTGCCGCTGGCCGTCATGGTCACCGAGGAGGCCTTGGTGGTCAGGTAGTCGACCACGGCCTGGGCCCGCTGCTCGGAGAGGGTCTGGTTGTAGGCGTCGTCGGCCACTGAGTCGGTGTGCCCGACGACGGTGACCTCCTTGGGCGGCGTGGATCCCCAGCCCTTGGCGATGCTGTCCAGGACCTCCTTGGCCCGCGGTGTCAGGGTGGCCGAGTCGGTCTCGAAGGTGACATCCCCGGACAGGGTGGTGCGGGTCTTGTTCCCGTCGGTGTCCGTGGTCGCGGCGCCGTCGGCCTCGGAGGTGCGCAGGACCAGGCCGAGGACGGGCGCCACCATGTCCGCGACAGGGGTGGCGTCGGGGCGAGTGGCCTCCGGCGGGATCGCCGCGGTGTCCCGGCCCGGGGTCCGGACCGAGGCGCTGGGGCTCGAGGGGCTCGGGGGCGCTGAGGACTCCTCGGCCCGCGCCGTCGGCCCTCCGAGGGCGAGGCCCGCCGCGAGGCCTGCACCAAGGCCCGCCACCAGGCTCAGGCGCACGGCCGTGAGGGGGGCGCGCCACCGGCGCCGGGAGCCGGCCCGCATGGGCAGGGGCAGGCCTGCGCGGCGGGGCGATGATGCCGGGCCCGCAGGCATGGTCGGGGCGCTCATCGGGTCACCGGCACATTCTCGAAGGCCCCTGCCACCGGGATGGTCACCGTGACGGCGGAGGTCTCCTTGGGCAGCGCCGCGAAGGAGGCCTGGAACACCGTCGTGTGGCCGGCGTCGATGAAGATGCCGCTGGTCGAGGAGCACAGGCAGCCCCCGGCGTTGTCGTAGGCGACCCGGTAGATCTTCTTGTTGGCGGCGTCCAGCAGGGTGACGCCATCGGTGTTCTGGAGCGTGCCGCCGTCGCCCTGCGCCCCGTCGGAGTTCAGGGGGATGGTCGACTCGCCGTCGGAGAAGATGTCCGAGACCTGGAGGCCCAGGCCCGAGTCGGGGCCGTCATTGGTCACGGAGAACATGACGGTGGTGATGCCGCCGGAGACGCTCACCGAGTTCAGGGCGATGGTCACGGGCGTGTCCCCGGTGGAGGCGGTGCGGGTGGCGATCACCGGCAGCTCGGAGGTGACCTCCACAGGGGTCGGCTCTCCGGTGCCGGCCGCGGCATGGGTGTCCCCCAGGACGGTGGCCACGGACTCGGGCAGGGAGGCCTGCTCGGTGGCCGCATCCTCGGCCTTGTCCGAGCCTCCGGGAAGGCAGGCTGTCAGTGTCCCCAGGGCAAGGACCGCGACAGCCGTTGAGGCGAGTGCTTGCCGGGCGGTGCGAGACATGATGATCCTCCATCGTTGTGCAGGCCCTTGCGGCCTGGCTCATGGATTCACCTTAGAAACGCCTCGGCCACCGCGTAATGGGCAGGCATATACGGGGATCGAGCGTGTGGGACACGGTTTTCTCCCGGGGCCCGGGGGTCCTTCCCGGGTCCCCGGGCAGGCCCCGGGGACCCGAGCGCCCCGGCACGACGACGGCGCCGCCCGCGGTGGGCGGCGCCGTCGGTCAGGCGGTGCGGGCCTCAGGCCTTGGCCACGTCCAGCGGGATGCTGGGGCCCATGGTGGTGGACATGGCGGCCTTGAGGATGTAGCGGCCCTTGGAGGCCGAGGGCTTGAGGCGCAGGACCTCATCGAGGGCGGCCTGGAAGTTCTCCAGCAGCTGCTCCTCGGTGAAGCCGGCCTTGCCGATGATGAAGTGCAGGTTGGCAGCGCGGTCCACGCGGAACTCGATGCGGCCGCCCTTGATGTCGGTCACGGCCTTGGCCACATCCATGGTCACGGTGCCCGTCTTGGGGTTGGGCATGAGGCCGCGGGGGCCCAGGACGCGGCCCAGGCGCCCGACCTTGCCCATGAGGTCGGGGGTGGCCACGGCGGCGTCGAAGTCCGTGTAGCCGCCGGCGACCTTCGCGATGAGCTCGTCGCCGCCGACCTCGTCGGCCCCGGCGGCCAGCGCCTGCTCGGCGCGCTCCCCCTGGGCGAAGACGAGGACTCGGGCGGTCTTGCCGGTACCGTGCGGCAGGGACACGGTGCCACGCACCATCTGGTCGGCCTTGCGGGGGTCGACTCCCAGGCGGAAGGCGACGTCCACGGTGGAGTCGAATGAGGTGACGGTGGTGGTCTTGGCCAGACGGACGGCCTCGGCCGGGGTGTAGAGGATTCCGGACTGGATCTTCTCAGCGGCGGCGCGGTAGGCCTTTGAGCGCTTGGTCATCTGCTTCTCCTTGCAGTCGTGGTGTGCGGGCCGCGCGAGGCCCTGCCACGTGGTGTTCGTCTTGTCTGGGCCGGTGCGGGGCACCGGCGCGGCCATGGGGCCGGGGTCGCGCCGATCAAGCCTCGACGGTGATGCCCATGGAGTGGGCGGTGCCGGCGATGATCTTGGTGGCGGACTCGATGTCGTTGGCGTTGAGGTCGGGCATCTTGGTCTCGGCGATCTCGCGCACCTGGGCCTGGCTCAGGGAGCCGACCTTGGAGCTGTGCGGGGTGGGGGAGCCCTTGGAGATGCCCGCGGCCTTCTTGATCAGCTCGGCGGCCGGCGGGGTCTTGGTGATGAAGGTGAAGGAGCGGTCCTCGTAGACCGTGATCTCCACGGGGATGACGTTGCCGCGCTGCGACTCGGTGGCAGCGTTGTACGCCTTGCAGAACTCCATGATGTTGACGCCCTGCGCACCGAGCGCGGGGCCGATCGGCGGAGCGGGGTTGGCCTGGCCGGCCTGGATCTGGAGCTTGATCAGCCCGGCGACCTTCTTCTTGGGGGCCATAGGTGGGTCCTTCTTGTCCGGAGATGCTGCACGCCTGCCGTGCAGCGCGTGGGTGCATGCGCACGCACAAGCGCCCATCGTAGCCCCCGACGGGACTCCTCAGGGCGCCCGGTGCGCGGTATCACAAGGGCTGGCCTGTGATACTCGGCTCCCGCCCGCATCCCTGCGGATCGGGCGGGGCCGGCCTCAGATCTTGGCGACCTGGGTGAAGGAGAGCTCGGCCGGGGTGTCTCGGCCGAACAGGGAGATGAGCACCTGCAGCTTCTGGGTCTCGGGGTGGATCTCCGAGATGGTGGCGGGCAGGGACTCGAAGGGGCCGTCGGTGACGATGACGGACTCCCCCACCTCGAAGGCGACCTCGAAGACCTGACCCCCGGCCGTGATCTGGGTGCCCGAGCCCGACTCGGGGACGGCCTCGGCCTCGGCCTGCTTGACGGCGATCTCCTCGGGGGTGGGGCCGAGCTGGGAGACGGCCTCCTCGAAGGTCAGGGGCACCGGGTTGTAGCGGTCGCCCACGAAGCCGGTGACGGCGGGGGTGTCCTTGATGGTGCGCCACACGCGGTCGGAGGTCTCCGGGTCATCGAGGTCCATGCGCACGAACACATAGCCGGGGATGCGCACCCGGGAGACCTCTTTCTTCTTGTTGCCGTTCTTGATCTCGATCACCGTCTCCATGGGGACGGCCGCATCGAAGACGTAGTCCTCGACCTCGAAGTTCTCGGCGCGGGTCATGATGTCCGTGGCCACCCGGCGCTCGTAGCCGGAGTAGGTGTGCAGCACGTACCACTCGCCGGGCAGGGAGGACATGTGCTGGCGGAACTCCTCCAGGGGGTCCACCGCGGGCTCGGGCGCGCCGGCCTGCTCGCCCGGCGCGGGCTCCTCGATCTCCTCGATCTCAGCGGCGCCCGCCGGCGGCTCGACGACGGAGCCGTCATCCTCGGGGAGGGGCTGCGCGGAGATGTCCTCGGACACGATGTACCTGCTTTCCGTTGGCTTGCTGCGGGCGATGCTGGGCGGGGGTCAGGTGAAGATCCACATGACGGCGCGGTTGAAGGCGTAGTCCAGCACACCGGTGAACACCATGATGGCCAGGATGAAGAAGACCACCACGAGGAAGTAGGTCCACAGCTCGTTGCCGGTGGGCCACACGACCTTGCGCAGCTCGTCGATGACCTGGCGGATGAACAGGGCAATGCGCCCGAAGAAGCCGCGCTTCTTGTCAGCAGGGCTCGCGGCGCTCGCGCTCTCGCTCATGAATGATGATCCTCGGGTCATACGGCTCGGTCAGTGCCCGCGTCTGGGGCGAGAAGACGGAACCGACGGGATCCCCCGACAGATCCGCCGTTCTCAGCAGGGCAGGCGGGACTCGAACCCACAACCGCCGGTTTTGGAGACCGGTGCGCTACCAATTGCGCCACTGCCCTTCAGCGATGACCAAGTGTGCCACATGATCGCCACGGCACGGGACTCGCCCGCCGTGCATTGCGCCACTGTTCAGGGCCCCTCCGGGCCCCGGGCCTGCGGGCGACCCCCGGTCTGCGGGCGACCCCCGGCGCACCTGCACCCGCCCAGCCGGCGGCGCCTCATCCCGCTTCCCCCGCTTCCCCCTATACCCCCAGGGGTATACACTGGTGAGCGCCGCCCTCGAGCGCCTGATCGAATCACGATGGAGGACACC